>JALNYF010000043.1 GCA_023229985.1 Bacteroidales bacterium
GTTTATCTTTTTGTAAAATAGATGAAATGGAATCGCATACTTTTTCGGTTTGTGCCAGCGACGAGCCGGTGGGAAGATACATTTCCACCACAAATTGATTTCGCTCCGTTACCGGCATCATTTTTTGAGGCAAATGTAAAAAAACCAAGGTCCCAACAACAACAGCCAGCACTGCAATGGCAACGGTAATTTTGGGAAATTTGAAAGCAATGTGTATAATTTTATCATATCCCTGCTGCATCTTATTGGACAAACTAAACTTACGATTTTTCAAGCGATTGGCTTCATGTAATCCTTTTTTAATAAAAGCATACTGAACAAACGGGATAAACAACATGGCGATCAGCAAGGAGACGAACAGGGTAATGGTGATGGTTCCCGGGAATGCGACCAAAAATTCGCGGAACATTCCGGTACAGGTAAACAGCAAAGGATAGAAAGTAATGGTAATCGCCAATGTTGCCGACAAAATGGACTTAAACAATTCTGTCCCACTCGACAGGGAGGCTTCCAAGCGCGGCACGCCGTGGTCTAATTTCTCCACATAATTATCAATCACAACGATAGAATCATCGACTATAATTCCCAACACGACGAGCAAAGCCGCTAATGTCACCGTATTGATTTCATAACCCAAAAGATATAAAAATCCAATGGAAATAAACATGGTAATGGGGATTGTCATGGCAGAGATGGCAGCCACGCGCATAGGTTGCAGAAGCAGAATAACGATAATGACGGTAATGATGGCAATGAGCATCTCGCGGAGAAACATATTGACGGAGTGAGAAACCACCTCTGATTGGTCGGCAACGCGGAATACGGAGACCTCTTCGGGAAGTCCCGATTCAAAATCGTTGATAACAGCTTTTACTTCTTTGCCGTATTCTACAATATTATTCCCCTCGTGCATTTCGATAGAGAGCAGCACGCTCTTTTTTTCTCCATTGCAGATATAGCTGTCGGGGTCGGGATATTCGCGCACGATGCGCGCAACATCTTTCAGGCGGATAATGCTTCCTGTCGGATCTACATAAACAATCTGTTCAGCGATGTCGTTTTCGGAGCGATAGGTTTCGGAGACATGAATCGGTGCGAAGCAGTCATCAGATTCATAATTTCCGCTGATAGTCGTAATATTCTGTGCAAAAAGAGTGCTGTATAAAGAAGAGAGATTAATGCCATATTCGATCAATTTCTCTTTGTTTAAATAAATGCTGATTTGTTCATTTTGGACGCCATATCTTCGAAGGTTGGAAACGGAAGGAATTTTGCGCAGTCGGTTTTCCAAATCTGACAAGTAGCCTTCCAATTCACGGTATGTTTTTTCTTTTGACTCGATAGAAATCAGCAAGGCGGAGGTATTTCCAAAGTCGTTGCTGGTCATGATGGCAGCGACGCCTGCGGGGAGGCTTCTTTTAAAATCGTTGACCCCGTGCCGGAATTTAGACCAAAATTCATCGTCCGATTTAACTTTCGGTTCTAATTGCACGAAGATAATAACCATTCCATCTTTTGTGATTGAATAGGTTTCTTCTTTGTTAATTTCCTTATAACTAAACAAATACTCTTCCAAAGGAGCGGTGAGTTGCTCTTCCACCTCCGAAGAAGTTGCCCCCGGATAAACCCCTATCACCAATCCTTGACGAATCGAGACAGTCGGGAACTCTTGTTTGGGCATGCGGATTAAAGCGAACACGCCAAACAATACCAGGAACACAACTATTAAAATAATAATTGATTTATGTTTAATAGAGAAATCAACTGCGCTTCTGATGATTGATTTATTTTTCATCTCAGAATCTCAATTTTGGTTCCATCACTTACTTTTTGTTCTCCTCTAACAATGACGGAATCGCCGACCGATAAGCCTGACGTAATCACAATTCCTTGTTGTGCCAAGCCGCCGGTAGTAACCATTTGTTGTTGTGCTATTTTATTCTTAGCCAACCATACATAATGTTTGCCATCGTGTGACAATTTCACTACATGATTGGGTAAAATAATAACGGAATTGCTTTCAGTATTAGGGATCTGGACATTGCATACCATCCCGGGCATCATTTCACGAGTAGGATTGGCAATAGGAACCAAAACATCATAATTGTGAGACATTGGATTGGCAATAATTCCTTTACTGTTGATTTTTCCGGAAAATTGTTGATTATTGAGTGCCGGAATGGAGATGGTAACGGACTGACCGATGCGGATGGAGGAAATAACATTTTCAGGGATAGGCACTTTCACATTCACATAGTCGATTTTGAGGAGGGTAAAAACGGCACTCCCCGGCAACACATTCATTCCTATTTCGGTGACACATTTTCCAATAATGCCGGTAAAAGGAGCGTATAATTTGCAATTCGACAAATTCCTTTGGGTGATGGCTTCCATCGACTTGGCTTGAGCAAGTTTGGTTTCCATTTCCACCCATTGCACTTCGGTAATGCTGCCTTTATCGTGCAATGTTTTCAGGCGGTCGTAGCCATCTTGTGCCTGACGGAGCGAAGCAACGGCAGCCGTATGACTTTCCCGATAGCTCTGTTCGTCCAATTCTGCCAACAGCGTCCCTTGTCTTACAAAATCGCCCTCTTTTACATGAACGCGGGTCACATTTCCCGTAACCGCAAAACTAAGTGTAGAAGACGACGTCGCTTCCAACGTGCCAACATAATTTTGGGTAGACCCGCCCACTGTTTCGTTAACCACTTCCACCTCAACCGGAGTGGCTTCCAAAACTTTAGCATTCTGTTGCTGATGATTACATCCACTCAAGATCAACAACAAACATGTGCCTATACAAATAATATAGCGTCTCAAAATTCCAAATTTCAAACTCGAATAGGTCATCGCTTTTATATTGTATACTGAACTTCGAAAACAATTAATTATTGCATTTGTTTGAATAAAATCCGGTCTAAGAGTGTTAAGATTTTTTAAAAATGCCGATCATCTCTCATCAAAAATTTGTGGATTCATTCTGAAAAGAAGGCTTGATAATCAATAGTGTCCAAAATAAATATCGACAAATTTTCGCAAATTCGTATAGGATTGGCATTTAGTGCAAGTTCAACCCAAGTTGGAAAGCGGGCTATAATGTTCCCCAAAATTTAGGCCAACGGTTAAAGAGATTATCTTTCACAAAATTTAAAATAATGGTAGAAATCGTTACATTTTCAAAAATAGGTGTTTCGTTAAAATGAAAAATATCTGAAAAATAGCCATTAGATATCAAATAATTACGCAACGAAATAGAATGTGGCGCATTCATCCAATACTCCGGACAGATCAATATCAGTTGTCGTTATCCTTTAATAACTCAAACTATTTTAAAATAAAATAAACTTCTCCGCACGAGGGTTCAAGAAGTGTTGCATTGGAGAAACATCGGCAAATCCAAGCATAAAACACGCAACAATTTCCGGCGTTAAATACTTCCCGGATTTATTTTTCTACACTTGACTTTTTGCTTGATTCATTCTTTAATCTGCAATAAATTAATACATTAAATGAATCTTACTCTCCTTGCGCCAACCGGCATCGTACTTCGAATCCGTGAAATAAATAATCAGGTCGGCATCATACTTGGAAGATGTAAAAAAGATTTTCTTCTTGGCATCATACCTGCTTTCGACAAAAAACCAAAGTCCTTTATTGTCAACTGCATCGTAGCGACTGCTGCACTTGTAAACCACCAAATCGGCATCATATTTCGAGTCTGCCACATAAACCGATATATCGGCGTCATACTTGGAATCAGTTGAATAAACGGTTTGTGAATGAACAAAATAACCGCATAATGTAAATAATAAAACCACCAATAATTTTTTCATAATATTTATTTTTGAGGTATAACAATTTTTTCTAAATGAATGCCGCGGGAACCTTTGATCAAAATGGTAGAATTTTGAATCGGATTTTGTGACAAATAGTCGTTTAATTCGGCAATTGTTTCAAAAGTTTGCGCTTCTTGCTTGCCGATACGGGCAAATGTTTCGCCCACAAAGAGAGCCTGAATCTTGTTTTGAAGGCAAAAATCAATCACTTTTTGGTGCTCTTCGTCGCTCACTTCTCCCAATTCCAACATATCACCTAAAATTGCAATTTTATGAGAATCAGGCAGATGCACTAAATTTATCAGTGCGGCGTGCATACTGGATGGATTGGCGTTATAATAATCGGCGATAACAACGTTACTCCCTTGTAAGTCCAATTGTGAGCGGTTGTTTTGAGGTTGATAGTCAGCAATGGCTTGCGCGGCTATCGGCAAGGTAACGCCAAAGTGTAAACCGACAGCCACGGCGCACAATATGTTAATCAGGTTGTATTCACCAGTAAGTTGTGTATCGAATTGGACATCATCTATTTGCACTCCCAAGTAGGGGTTAAGAGCAGTCACGGTTCCTTGGCACGTGCTATCGGGTGTATTGCCGTATTTCACAAGTTGGCGGTACTTTCCAACACATTTTCGCAAAATTTCATCTTCATCATTGATAAAAATGATACTTTCGTGGCGAATCAGAAATTCATAAATTGCTCGTTTAGTAGTAATTATATTTTCAATTGAGCCAAAACCTTCCAAATGCGCCCTACCGATGTTGGTAATCAGCCCGTGGGTTGGCTGGGCAATGTGGCAAAGGTCGGCAATTTCGCCGACGTGATTGGCACCCATTTCCACAATCGCAATTTCCGTATCAGCGTTGATAGAAAGCAGTGTCAGCGGTACACCGATATGATTATTGAAGTTTCCTTGCGTGCAAGTAACGTGGAATTTTTTAGATAAAACGGTCATTATCAATTCTTTGGTAGTCGTTTTTCCGTTGGTGCCGGTAATTCCAATCACCGGAATGCGGAGTTGTTGTCGGTGGTATATCGCCAACGCTTGCAAGGTATGGAGTACATCATCCACGACGATGCAATGCTCATGAGCAGCCAACATCTTGTCCTCCGTCACCACGCGGGCGGCACCGGCAGCCAAGGCTTGCAATGCAAAGGTATTTCCATCAAAATTATCACCTTTCAAACAGAAAAAAAGGCAGCCCTGAGTGATGTTTCGAGTGTCGGTGCAAATGTGCGGAAATTGGAGATACAGATTGTATAATTCGTTCATAATATTTTGATTGTTAATGCGTTAATTTCCGGAAAAATAAGATTTACTTTTTATAAAAGTTTCTTTTTCCCAAATCAAATCCAGCATAACACCATCCAAATACTTGTGGATTCTCTGATATTCAGACTTGTCCAATTCGTCTAAGCAAGTAAACACGACAATAATATCGTGACCGGTTTGCGGAAGCAGAAATTGCGTTTTAATCTTAAAATCTTTAATGACGTTATAAGGGGTAAGATAATTCTTTTCCAATTTTTTTTCATTGAAAATATCTTCGACGGTCAGTTCGGGGATATAATTTTCAGTAGGTTGAAGTTGCCAATCATTGGCAGGGAGAAAGAACTGAATGGTTGAGTAACAACTTATGCCACAATGAGTTTCACATAAAGCCACTAACAATTCTTTTTTATTGTGAATTTTCCATGCCGCAATTTCATATATCGTCTCAGTCGGGGTTGTTACCCTCAAAAACATATTGCGTTTATCATAAATATTCAATTTATAATCGTCATAATTCAGCAGGGTATTAGCTTTATTATCCAACATTTTTTGCCGAATATGCAAGGGAATTTTCATTTCTTGTTCTGAAAAGTGCATAAAAACTTCTTGCAATGATTGTGCCGGCAATGATTTCAAGAAACCGGACGACATAAACAAGGTAAAGATAATGATTTTAAAAAGCCATTGATTCATAACAAGGTGATTTATATTAAAAGATTTAAGCACCAGGCCAAGGCAACACCGAGATAAGTTCCTACTGCATAGCCAATTAATCCTATAACGATTCCGCTAATGAGTACTTTTTTGTTCCCCATGGCTGCCACAATGGGCGGAATGAATGGGGGCGAACAGAGCAAGCCAATATGGGCAACGCCGAACAAGTCGCCACTAACTTTAAACAATCGCGAGATGAGCAGGTGCAATATGACGGACGTAAACATGATATACAGCACAAAATAGAGCATCGTTAAGGCTGATGAATCAACACTTTGAATATTAAATTGGGAAGCCACCACGATACTGAAAATCAAAATGAAGAACATCCCCAATTCAAAAGTTTTAGGGAGTTCGCGAATTTTCTTTGAAAAAGATGCCCCGATTGCTAACGTTGTAATTGTCAATATAATAATGAGTTCGTTTAATTTTCCTGTAATGAGGAAAGAGAGCCCTGCTCCGATTCCCAGAAACAGAATGGAAATGGCTAATCCTAAGAGCATTTTGGGGAAAACTTTTTTGGTAAAAATACCCGAATAATTTTCCAATCCGGTATCTTCATTTTGTACTTCAACCGGATCCAATGATACGGATTCATCTTTATAGGGTAGTATTTTTCGGAATAATTTATAGCCACCGCTAACTATAAATAGTATGAGCGGGAAAGTAACCAGCATTTCAAAAGTATAGACGAGCGTAATGGTATTGGGGTCCACTTGTAATGAACTACCTAAGGCATAAAAATTCATGGTTCCGCCGGTATAGATGGCTGTCATCATTCCGGAGATATTTGCTATATCATCAATTCCGGTGTTTTTAAAAATAAAGAATCCTGAAACTACGGCAATAATGATTGAAAACATCCCGCCAAAAAAAGCGGCGGTAGTTTTCGGCAATGATTTTGTCCACAATTTAAAATTGCAATTAAAGAGCATAAGCGGAATAGCGATGGGAACGGATAAATTCATAATCCATTTTTGCACATTTTCGAATGAAGTTGAATCCGCGCCATCCATCTGCAACCAGCCACAGAGTGCCGGAATAATGCCAACTGCATAGGCGAGCATAACAGTACCAACTTTCTTGGCAAATGCGAATTTTTTATATACGGCAATTATTAATAACGGAAACAATAAATAGCCGAGGGTGATAATGACAATTTTCATAAAGTAAACCAAATAGATTCAACAACAA
Source organism: Bacteroidales bacterium (assembly GCA_023229985.1). Classification (GTDB taxonomy): domain Bacteria; phylum Bacteroidota; class Bacteroidia; order Bacteroidales; family WCHB1-69; genus UBA1756. The sequence continues at coordinate 7,019 of JALNYF010000043.1, forward strand.
TTAGTAATACAAGTGGCAAAAATAGTATTTTTTTTTAATAAAACTACTCCATCTCATAAATTACCTTCCTTATTCTCCACAATACCTGCATAAATAATTGAATATAGGTTAATTACAGAAAAGGATGAGCTAAATCTCACTTTTCAAATCGTATGTGGTCAATTTTCTTGGATTGACGAAATAATTTATTACTATTTTGAATATTAATAAATTACAGAATCATTTGAAAACCTTAGCACAACGGGGTCGGGGGCTCTGATTATCGTATTTTATCTTGACCGCAGCACAAAGAGAGATGATTTACAATTTTTTGTCCTGCATTTCCGTCACCATAGAGATCTACAGAATAATCGGGATTTTGTTTCATTACTTTTTGGACAGTGCAGATAATGTTATCCGTTTCAACTCCGGCAATTGAGTTAAATCCATTGGTTACCAATTCTATCCATTCTGTTTCATTGCGCAATGTAACACAATTGCGATGAAAGAAATAGGCTTCTTTTTGTAATCCCCCGCTGTCGGTCATCACCAATTCGCAGTGTTGTAACAAAAATATCATTTCCAAATAACCGACCGGCGCGATGAAATGAATTTTACTATTATCAAAATCATACTGTATAGCCGTCAATTTAGCTTTTGTACGCGGGTGCAATGGAATGAGTACGGGGATATTTTCTGATAATTGTTCCAATGCCTTCAAAATGCTACGTAATATTTTTTCATTATCTGTATTCTCTGCTCGGTGCACGGTACAAAGAATAAACTTCGGTGGAATCTCTTCTGTGGGTTTTCTCGATTGTGAGGCATAGAACGTAGCGGCATCGTACATTACATCCCCACAATTCAGTATTTGGCAACTCATATTTCCTAAGCCTTCTTTTTGTAAATTGTTCATGGCAGTTTGAGTGGGGCAAAAAAGAATATCACTGATTCTGTCTGTAAGAATACGATTAATTTCTTCCGGCATATTCATATTAAATGAGCGCAAGCCTGCTTCCACGTGAGCGACTTTAACATGCAATTTTTTGGCTGCTAACGCACCGGCTAATGTTGAATTGGTATCCCCATATACTAAAACAATATCGGGTTGCTCATGCCATATTATCTTTTCAATCTGTTCCAACATCTGTCCTGTCATGGCACCGTGCGACAAATTGCAGATTCCTAGATTATATTTGGGTTTCGGAATGGTCATCTCTGCAAAAAACAAGTCTGACATGGAATTGTCATAATGCTGACCGGTGTGAACAATAATCTCTTCGATATTCTCATTGTGCCGAATTGCCCTGCTAACCACTGCGGCTTTTATAAATTGGGGCCTCGCTCCGATGATAGTTAGACACTTCATTTTTTGTTATTTATTGCTTTAGGCGGCAAAAATAGTCATTTATTCTATATTCTTCGAGTAATGGCTACTACTTTTTTGATTATTTTTTTGTTTCCCAGCATATTCCAAATTTGTATTTTGACGACATAAATATCGTTGAGGGCTCCTCTGCCGTCATCAGTTACGCCATCCCATCGGAATCGCTCAATGAGTCCGCAAATTTGATTATTGACAAGTTGTTTCATGACGTGACCGTACCGGTCATAAATTATCACCGTTATTCTATTCTCACCTTCGGGAAAACGGCAGCAGATTTCGGCATAATCATCATGCCCATCCCCGTCTGGTGAAAAAACTTCGGGAATTACTTCTACTGTTTGTTCTGTTTGCTGACTATCAGAGAATTGCGAATTTTGATAAGCCGGTGTTGCCCAGCCCACACTTTCCGATGCCGATTTCCAATTGTCGGCATCTTGGGTCGGCATATTAAAATGGATTCTTTCCAATGAAACACCATCAGTCGAATTGAGTAAAGGGTAATGCATGTCTTTGTTATAAACTATTTTATCTATTTTTCCGTAAGCGAAATCAATGAGATGAATAGCTCCTTCCTCGTTCGGAAATGCAGGTAAATGGCTGTTTCCCAAAATATTTTGCGGTGCAGAAGTGGCATATTGCGACAACGTCAAGTCGCGGTTCTTGGCAATAGCCACATATTGCTCAGGAAACAAAAGATAGCCATCTGCAACCACCGTTACTGCATTATTGTATTCTTCATCCCAGCCTACGGCTATTTTTAAATCTGCCAAGTCGATGATTTTTTTAGATCTGTTATAAAGCTCAATAAAATCTCCGTCACTATCGTCAAACGGATCTGTCAGTATCTCATTGATAACCACATCAAACGGGAGCACTTGCTCCGACAATCCAAATCGTGCAAACTCACCGCTCGAACTCAGATTCCCCACACAATCACAAATACCGGATTGAACCGTCAGTGTGTAAATGGTATGAGACACAATAGGCGGAGCAATCGTCAGCTCAAAACATCGGTTTTCCGGCGGACTTTCAGCTACTGAAACAATCTGAATATTCCGGTCAATGGCAAACAATGATATCAAATCAAAAGTATCGGGAATAATCATTTCATTAAAATAGACCCGAAGATGCGTGGAATCCATGACAACCACTTTTTGCAAGAACGGATTAGCAACATCCTGATTATGAGCGATAATTGAGTTGATTTCAAGGGGTGTTCCCCCTCGCGGATCTTGAGATGAGCCCCAATTATCTTTACCACCGCACGGGTTCTTGTTATCCATCATTTCCAATGACCAACCCCCTTCTTGCTTTTGGGAACTACCGTGCCAAGTTTTACTAAACTGAACATAGTGCAAAACTTCATTTCGGTTATCATACAACATAATGGCTTGTCCATCATCAGTAATTGCCAATGAAGTAACTGGATAACAATTATTGCAATCAGAAAATAAACTGTAGCAGGAGTTGGGAATGATTAAAATAGATCCCTCAGCGGGAAAGTCAAGTCGGGGAAGTGCTTTTGTATTGCTACCCACGCTTAATACACAATCAGTTAAAGAGATATCGAAAGGGAGCGTATTATATAATTCAATATACTCACATTCAGGCAATTGAACGGCAGGTGTGGGATCTGCCATAATTTCGGAAATCAACACTTCGTTTCTTTTAATTCGATAGAACCTATAATTTATTAAGGTGTCATTCAAAATATTCCCGGAGAAATCTGCTATACTGTCGATATGGAGTGCATATTCCTGTCTTTCCGTAAAAGAGGACGGGAAAGTAAGGATTACTTTTCGATAATCATCATCTATAAATTGGCAAGAAGTTGGGTTTTGCAATATTTCCCGCACAAAATATCTACTTGTATCCAAGGCGGTTGCAGGTGTAACTATTTCCGAAAAATAGATCATAAGCTCTTCAAAATTTTCGGAATGAGGGACCACTTGTTCTACAATCGGTTGTTGACAATCCACAATGGGTGCCCCGAAGTAAAAATTATCGAAGAAAAACTTGTTCTTGTTGGAGGCGGTATAATTGCAAAAGATTCCCATGACATTCAGTCGTTCTTGCGCAAAAATAGTGGAAGCATAAGCAGATGCTTCGGCTTCATATAATCCGTTCCCGCGATGATCGACATATAAAGTCCACAAGTCTTCGGGTGATTTTGTCACTTTGATTTTGTAAAAAAATGCCGTTGCGATGGACGTTGTACCTCGAAAAACGGAATAAGAGGTTCCATTTTCCTGATAAAAGAGTTCAATAACGTCATCAGAGCCCATCTCTCCCAGTTGCAGATAAAAGCCGGTAAGCATTCGACTTCTTAAATTGGCTGAATCAGCCAAAAGGTATATTTTGGCAAAATTATTTTGCGAAGGAGCAAAAGCCAGACGAATGGAAAAACGCCACTCTACGTCGGAAATGGACATATTCTGCATAGTGGCAAGATAAGCGTCCCCTGCATCGGTAGCGTTGAGTTGCAGTTGCTGCTGCGCGACCACAAAAAGTGAAGTATCTCCAGTCCAAGCAGGATTTTGCGTAAAATCACCATCTGAAAAATCATCGGTAATTTGAGAAAACAAAGAAATTGAAATTGATAGTAAAGAAGTAATAATGAGTAATTTAATACAATTCATCGTTTTATTTTAGTTAAAATAGATTAATGAGTAGGTTTAAGAACTGCAAAAATAGTATTTTTGCAGGCGGAAGTCAAGAGTTTTTTGATTTTTTTAAAAAAAAGTGACAAAATGAAAATAGCTTTGGTCGGTGCCACCGGATTAGTAGGAAGTGTAATGCGTAAAGTATTGGAAGAACGAGGTTTCCAACATGCAGAATTGATACCTGCCGCTTCAGAGAAATCGGTAGGGAAGAAAATTACCTTTGCAGGAAAGGAACTAACGATTGTATCTGTCGCTGACGCGATAGCTGCAAAACCAACATTTGCCATATTTTCAGCCGGAAGTTCGGCATCTTTGAAATATGCTCCACAATTTGCAAAAGTGGGTTGCACGGTGATCGATAATTCATCGGCATGGCGCAATAACGAAGAGATTCCACTTGTCGTTCCTGAAATCAACATTGATTCGGTGAAGCCGGAAGACCACATCATTGCAAACCCCAATTGTTCAACCATACAAATGGTATTGGCATTGGCCCCTTTACACCAAAAATATACTATCCGACGCGTGGTTGTATCTACTTATCAGTCAGTTACAGGAACAGGTATGAAGGCTGTGCAGCAGCTTTTAGCTGAACGTGAGAACAAACCATGCGAAAAAGTTTATCCTTATGAGATTGACTTGAACGTATTACCGCACGGTGGAAATTTTGAGCCAAACGGTTATACAAGTGAGGAAATGAAACTGTTGAACGAAACGCGCAAAATACTATCTGATAAAAAGATAAATGTCACTGCGACGGTTGTTAGAGTTCCGGTGATAGGGGGGCATTCCGAATCCGTCAATGTAGAATTTGAACATGAATATGATATGATGGAGCTTCTTGAACTCTTGCAAAAAATGCCCGGAATTAAGCTTCTTGATAATCCCGACCAAAATGAGTACCCGATGCCCCGCTTCGCCAAGGATAAAGATGAAGTTTTTGTCGGACGTATACGCCGCGATGAGTCGCAACCTAAAACACTGAATATGTGGATTGTAGCAGACAACTTGCGCAAAGGGGCTGCCACCAATGCCATTCAGATTATGGAAAAATTAATTGAAAAAAGAGGACTATAATTGCTCCATATCAATTTTCCAGATACCATCTTCGTTAATGAGAATGAAGCTCTTCTCAATGACTTGCCCGCCTTTACATTCCCATACAACGGTAATTTTCGTTTTTTGTCCGCTAACAAGTATCTCCTCATCTCGAGTAGTAACTTGCTTTAAACCACCATTATTGTCTATTTGAGACTTAATTTCACTAACGAATTGGTCCATAAAATTCTGATGGTCGGTCGTATTAATGACACACAATTCTGCTTTGACAACGTCACCATGGGCAACATAATAACCAAATTGTTTGGCTGCTTCATGAGCAGGCTGCGCGGCGGTATTTGCTTTACAAGCAGGGAAAATGGACAATGTAATGATCGTCAAAATAAAAAATACTCTTTTCATAATTCATTTTTTTTACGTTGGCAAAGGTACATTTTTTTTTAAAACCAACAACTTCATTTTATTAAACAAAAAAAGACATAATGATTTTCAAAACGAGACCTCCATCCACACGACATTTTTTTTTAAAAAAAACAAAAAAATCGTTAAACAAAAATGCAAATCAAACGTATTATTATATGTATGAATTGGCGCATAAACGGACTTCGTGCGCAGGATTCAAACATATCATAATTATCAACGAGAAGTCCTTCAAGTTTATGGCTAAATATATATGTAAGATTTGTGGTTATGTTTATGACCCTGAAATAGGAGATGCGGACGGCGGAATTGCCCCCGGTACCCCATTTGAAGAAATTCCCGATGATTGGTCTTGCCCTTTGTGTGGTGTTGGGAAAGAAGATTTTGAATTGGAAGAATAATTATGTCCCTTACTAAAACTATTGCCGATAACATCTACTATGTCGGCGTAAATGACAGACAAAAGGAGCTGTTTGAGAATTATTTGCCTCTACCGCAAGGGGTTAGTTACAACTCCTATCTTATTGTAGATGAAAAAGTTGCCTTAATAGACACCGTGGATATTTCTTTTGCCGGTCAATTTCTTAACAAGCTGGAAGAAATTTTGAATAGACGCGATGTGGATTATCTGATAGTGGACCACATGGAACCCGACCACGCCGGCTCCATCGGACTTTTGAAGAATCGCTATCCTAATTTACAGATTGTTGGCAATAAAAAGACTTTTGATTTCCTTCGGGGCTATTTTGCCATCGACACGCAATTGGTTGAAGTGACCGAAGGCTCGCATTTGGCATTAGGTAAACACGAACTTGCTTTTTACATGGCACCCATGGTACATTGGCCCGAAGTGATGGTCACCTATGAGATTACAAATCGGATGCTCTTTTCGGCAGATGCATTTGGTACGTTTGGCGCACTCAACGGCAGTTTCTTGGATGCCGACCTCGATTTGTCCACTTTTTGGGACGAAATGCGCCGTTATTATGCCTGTATTGTCGGGAAATACGGACAACCGACGCAAAATGCACTCAAGAAATTGGGGGCTTTGCCCATTCAACGAATCTGTTCAACGCACGGTCCCGTCTGGAGCAATCAGATTGACAAAGTGGTAAAACTCTATGAACAATGGAGCCGCTACGAAGCAGAAAAAGGCGTTGTGGTGGTTTATGGCTCCATGTATGGAAATACGCAACTTATGGCAGAGCGCGTGGCTTGTGGTATTGTGGACGGCGGCGTAAAAAACGTTGTGGTTCATAATGTTTCCAAAACAGACGCATCCTTTATTCTGTCAGATATTTTTAAATATCAAGGGCTTGTCATCGGCAGTCCGACCTATATGGGAGAACTTTATCCATTGATTGACAGCTTATTAACAAAGATTCGGGAACGAGGAATCAAGAATAGGATTTACGGATGTTTTGGGTCGCACTCGTGGGCAACCGGTGCTGTAAAAAAACTTACTGCTTTTGGGGAAACAATGAATTGGGAAGTGGCGGGCGTGCCGGTGGATAACAAATATGGTTTCTCTGCCGAGAGCAACGCACAATGCTACGAAATGGGTAAAATGATGGGTGAATCGGTAAGCAAAAGTGGAAGAAATTAAATTTCAAGGAGTTAATAACGAGGAATGATTTGAGAACAGGAATAGTACATTATTCTATATCTCCTGTTATTGCTGTTATTGTAGGATAATCAAGAATCGATTGTTTGCGGACGGGAACAGTATCCTCACTATTTTCTTCAGAAAGAGGCCCACTTAACGGAGTTGTGTCATTCCTATTTTCTGTAGGAACAGGTTTTTCAATATTAGCATTATCATTTGAAGAAGGGGTACAAGCGGTGATGCCGCTTAATAATCCGAGTGAAATGCCGGCAACCGCAACAATATGTCCAAATTGCTGTTTTTGAGCAATTTGAGTATCCAAATATTGCAACTCTGCTTCACACTTCGGACAGGTTCCACGGCAATCGCCCTGAAAACGGCACTCGGAAGTCACAAACGGAATGTCGTTGGCATCTGCAATTTGCTGCCGAATTTCTTTTAAAATTCTACATTGTTGTTTCCCTTTTCTCATGTTGCTGATTTTTTATAATATAATGAAAGGTCTCAATATTTGTAAATCCCAGTGATTCAAGTGCTTTTACGCTCGATTTTACATCGGATTCCGTGTTATAATCAGGGATGAGAGGCACGCGCACCTTCGTTTTCGCTCCCAAGCCGTTAGCCACCATCCATTTCAAGTTTTGCAGTAATTGAACGTTATTTTTTTCTGTATATTGTTGATATATAAGATTATTCATATCTTTGCAATCAATAATGTAATCATCGACAATGTTCATTAAAGACTTCAAACAAGATAGTGGATAATTAAGGCATGTTTCGAGATTAATTTTCCAACTGCTTCCACAAATGGCTCTGAATTGAGATATGAAATGGTGGTGCAAAGCCGGTTCTCCGCCGCCGAAAGTAATTCCGCCATTCGTTGCCATAAAGTACAGATTATCAACTTTCACCTCATCATAAAGAGATTGCGGGGTAAAATATTTGAAAGAATCGGCATCAGGTAGGTGACATTGTGGGTTCAGACAGTATCGACAATGCAAAGGACAGCCGGCAAAAGCGACCAAAGTGGTAACGCCATCGCCGTCAGAGATGATTCTGAGACGCGAAATGCCGATAAAGGGCGCGGAAATGGGCTTCATTACAATTACATTTGAATCCGAATTTTCACAAATAGGTTTGCAAAAATACATTTTTTAATAACACTTTTGTAATGCGAAAGTATTTTTGGTGGAACGGATATCCACAACGAAACGCGCGATTGATTTGAATCTCCCTACGCGTTGTTCTTAAACCATCCGTTTCACTGCATACCTCGCGTTGCAAGAGTCCCTAAACGCGGAAATCTTCACGAATATAAGCACAAAGTGATGATGGAGAAACCGGCGAAAGGGGGAAATATCAGATGATAACACTACCTCGCTGTTCTATCTTTTCTATTCTTGTTTATTGTGCGAAATACCATTTTTCGGAAATGTAATTATGCACTAATGTTTTGAATATTGGAATAATAGAATTTATTTACCACTCATCATTTCTACAAAACAAATATTTTATATAAATTTATTTATATAACCGTAAAAATATAAAAAAAATAGTATTTTTGCGGTTTAAAACGTAAAACTATGATAGAACGTACCAAGTATTTAAAACAGCTTATCCTATTTAAAGATAAGAAAGTGATAAAGGTCATTACGGGAATAAGGCGATGCGGAAAATCCACTTTATTGTTGCAATTTATTAAATATTTGAAAGACAATCACATAGAAGACAATAGAATCGTTTATATGAACATGGAATCTGCCGAGTATGAGCGTATTACTGAGTCTACATCGTTGTATGAATCGGTTTCGGGCAAAATCGCGACCGGCAACCATTTTTATATTATTATTGATGAAGTGCAGAATGTAAAAGGGTTTGAGAAAGCTGTCAACAGCCTTAGCATTGACTACGATGTGGATATTTATCTCACCGGTTCCAATGCTTATATGCTTTCTTCTGAGATTGCGACGTTGCTATCGGGACGATATGTAGAAATAGCGATGCTTCCACTCACTTTTCAGGAATATTTATCTCAGTGGGCAGAAATGGACAAAGAACGTGCATTCTATCAATACATGAAATATGGTGGGTTTCCTTTTTTAGCAAAGGAGAATGATGACAGTATTATCAATAATTATTTAGATAGTATTTATAACACGATAGTTTTGAAAGATGTAGTGAAGCGAAATAGTGTTAAAGATATAACTTTATTGGAAAATATCTTAAAAACGGTATTTTCATCCATAGGCAGCTTAGTCTCAGCAAATTCTATTGCCAAAATACTTCATAATGAAGGAAGAAAAATTACAAATGAAACAGTGGAAAAATATTTGGATATGTTTTGCAATGCCTACATCTTCCGTAAAGCCACGAGATATGACATCAAAGGAAAATCTTATCTCAAAACGCTTAACAAATATTATGTTACGGACTTAGGGTTAAGAAATAATGTGTTGGGTTACAGACAAATAGAAGTTACTCACGCCTTGGAAAACATTATATTTCTTGAACTTCTTAACCGTGGATATAAGGTAGATATTGGAAAAAATGGCAATCACGAGATTGATTTTATTGCAAGAAAAAATGAAATCATCGAATATTATCAGGTTTCCTTTTCAGTCAATGCCTCAGCTGACACATTGCAAAGAGAGCTGCGTCCTTTTGAAAATGTGCCCGATTTTTATCGCAAGATTTTGATTACTATGGATAAAGATTTTATCAGCGATTACAACGGTATTCAAAAATATTATGCGGTAGATTGGTTGTTAGAAAAGTAGAAATGGATAAGTTAAAATGAGAAATGGATAATTAGTAAGGGCGCAAAAAAATGCGCCCTTATATTTTTTTCCAAAAATCTCGATTACATAAGTCATTGTTAAGCGTTCGCCGCGCTGTGCGCCATAAAACACTATTCGTTCAATCCTCATTCATTTCGATTGTACAAATTTTAAACCGCTGCACATTTCCCATCTCACGCACCATATCAATCCAGCGATAGACATCGAGAGGAATATTGTCTTGTGAATTGTCTTTTTTAAACCGCTGCACATTTCCCATCTCACGCACCATATCAATCCAGCGATAGACATCGAGAGGGGTATTGTCTTGTGAATTGTCTTTTTCAATACCGAGTGCCATCAACGCAAACTCACGCGACTGCGAGGTGTAAAAACTCCCTGATCATCTGTGTTGATAGAGATTGGAATCTGACAGTCCGTAATATTTTTCAAATTAAGTCCGTAGCTGTTCATCCGAATAAGCGGTAAATCGGAATATTTGTTTTGAGTGCCTATTAGCAAATTTGATGACGGACATGTTTCTATGGCAATACCAAGCTGCTGAAACTTGTGCCGGAAAATTTCTTGAACCTTTACAATGACATTCACAGCTTCGGCATTTTAAATTTTAAATTCATGTGGCTTCCTGCCAATCTCTCTTACTTTTTCATCGAAATGATATTTCCTATATAGCTTTTCAGCTACTTTATCTTTTCTGGCAGACGATGCCTCAACATCCTTGTTCAATGCACAAGCGTCATACGACAAACCATCAACAAGTTGTGCCGAAATAGAGCGATAAAACAACGGGTTATCGCCTCGAAGAAGCCATGAATTATAGGAGACTTCTAATTAAAACTAATTGATAATCAATAATATGAAACGCAAAAACGCCAATTTTTCGACATTTTATTCCCTATTTTGTTAAGAACAAATAAATTTAACACAGCCACAACTTCAAGAAGAAATATAGCAGCGATAACAATCTTCACCCCGATTGGTTTTTATATAAAG
>JALNYF010000100.1 GCA_023229985.1 Bacteroidales bacterium
GACTTTATGGGCTATTTGAATCGCCAACAAATCAATGAATTATTTGCGCAATCGATGGTCGGACTGTTAATATTGCATCCCATGCCGAGTTACAAAGATTCATTACCCATTAAGATGTTTGAATATATGGCCGCCGGAATTCCAGTGGTTTATTCCGATTTTCCTTTATGGCGTGAGATAATGGAAGAAGCCGGATGCGGAGTGCCCGTTGATCCTTTTGATACCCATAAAATTGCAGCAGAAATCACTCATTTGTTTGAGAACCCAACGCTTGCACAAGAAATGGGAACTGCCGGCAGAGAAGCCGTCGTCAATAAATATAATTGGGATTCACAGGCAAAATTATTAGTTGAACTTTATCAAAAACTATTAACTAATTGATAATGAAAACAGTATCTATAGTCATTCCGTGCCGAAACGAAGAAAAATATATTGCATCCTGCTTGGATTCACTCATTCATACCACCTATCCGAAAGAGTATCTATCCATCTTTGTTTGCGATGGACTAAGTGACGACCAGACCCCGAGTATTGTATCGCAATATGCGGCGAAATATTCTTATATAGAATTGCTAATCAATAAGATGCAGACAACTCCCTACGCGCTGAATTTAGGGATTCAACATCAAAATAGCGATGTGGTCATCATTTTGGGAGCGCATAGTACAGTTGCCTCTGATTTTATTGACAAGAATGTAGAAGTCCTTTTTTCTGATGCAACGATAGGCTGTGCCGGTGGCGTCTTAACCAATAGCTACGAAAATAAACAATCACAAATTATCGGCTACGCAATGTCACAACCTTTTGGCGTCGGGAATGCCCATTTTCGCACGGGCGCAAAAGCCGGATTTGTGGATACGGTTGCCTTTGGCAGTTATAAACGGGAGGTCTTTGAAAAAATCGGTTATTTTGATGAAGATTTAACAAGAAATCAAGATGACGATTTCAATTATCGTTTAACAAAAGCCGGTTACCGCATTTTCTTAAGTCCCGAAATACAATCGTTTTATGTTGTTCGTTCCTCGTTTCATCATCTTTTTCGACAATATTTTCAATATGGATATTGGAAAGTATTTGTGAATCAAAAACATAAGCGAATCACATCGTTTCGACAATTAATCCCTTTCTTTTTTGTTTCCTTCATTGTTCTGGGAAGTATTCTATCAGTTGTCGTACCTTATTTCAATTTTGCATATTCGTTTTTTTGTCTGCTTTATTTGTTGATGGCTTTTTGGTTTACCCAACACCAACCATTTTCTTTTAAAGAAAGATGGATGATTGTGTGGACTTTTCTGACTTTGCATGTTAGTTATGGCTCAGGCTATTGCGCAGGTATTTGGGATTTTATTATTTTTGAAAAGAAACCGAAAAGCAAATTTCATCAACTAAGCCGCTAAATTCCCTTCATTAACCTCGAAAAAAGATAGTAGTGGCTTTGATCGAATGAATTGCTTTCATCAAAGATGCTTTGTTTTTCTATCAATGTAAAATATCGCAAAAAAGTTTTTATAAGATGTAATAAGATTAAAAAAAAACCGTATTTTTGCACCCTCAATTGTACGGGGTGTGGCGCAGTTGGTAGCGCGCTACGTTCGGGACGTAGAGGCCGCAAGTTCGAGTCTTGTCACCCCGACAATTTTTCATCGCTTATTGACTTATTCCTATCGTAAATGTTTAATAATAAGTTTTTTTCCATTATTGCGCAGTATAAATGGAAGTTGTTACTTGTTATCTTTTTGAATGTGATTTCTCTCCTTTTCTCCATCCTTACGATGATGATGGTAGAGCCTTTCATTAAGCTGATTTTTCAGGGGGATATTTCCAATTTAAGTCCCATCAACGCAAAATTAATGTCTTGGGTTAGTATTGTAGTTGATTTAAATGCGGCTCAAAATTCATTATTTGTCATCATTTTGCTCGTGGTGTTGATGTTTTTGTTTAAGAATATTTTTATTTTTCTTACGCAATGGGTATTGGCGCCCATCCGAAGTGACGTGATAAGAAATCTCCGTAATGAGATGTATTACAAAATATTAATATTGCCAATAGCCTTTTTTGGCGGACAGAAAAAAGGCGATGTTATTTCGCGCGCTGTCAATGATACACAAGAGATTGAGTTTACCGTTTTAAACGCTTTTCAGATGTTTATTACCGCCATTTTGACGGTTGCGATCTATATGCTGGCTCTCTTCACGATGAACACCCGCCTGACCCTTTTTGCATTGATCTTGTTGCCCGTTGCCGGCTTGTGTATATCAATGATAACCAAATCATTGCGTAAAAAATCACTCGAATCGAAGAATCGCTTGGGAACTCTTTTTTCGCACGTTGAAGAGACCATCGCAGGACTTCGCATCATCAAAGGCTTTAACGCACAGCAACATGCAGAAACGGTTTTTGACAAACATAATGAGGGTTTCGCCCGTTTGCAAAAGCGAATTTATCGCCGTGCCGACTTATCCTCGCCACTGAGCGAATTTCTGGGCGTTACGGTTGTAATGATCATTTTGGTTTTTGGTGGTTCTATCGTTTTGGGCAGCAATTCGTCGTTGTCACCCGCACTTTTTATTACGTATATCGCGCTCTTCTCACAGATTGTGAACCCTGCCAAGAATATTGGAACGGCGATGTCTAATTATAGGCGCGGACAGTCTGCTTTAGATCGTATTTATCAAGTTTTAGATGCCGATGAAACCATCGTTTGTGACGAAAACGCGCAGTCGATACACTCATTTGAAACTTCTATTGAACTGAAAGATGTTACTTTTGCTTACGAAGAAATGGAAGTTCTTAAAAATATCAATCTTCAAATAAAAAAAGGCGATATCATAGCATTGGTTGGACCGTCCGGCGCGGGCAAGTCCACCTTGGTGGATCTGCTTCCCCGTTTTTATGACGTAACTCAAGGCTCCATTGAAATCGACGGTATTAATATTAAAAAATATGATATCGATCAGCTTCGGTCTCTTTTTTCGATTGTGTCACAGGATATTGTACTTTTTAATGATACGGTTTATAACAATATCACCTTTGGTTTAAAAGATGTACCGGAAGAGGCGGTGATGGAAGCTGTGCGAACTGCCAATGCTGAAAGTTTTATACAATCATTACCGGACGGGCTGCAAACCAACATCGGTGACCGCGGGTTGGGATTGTCGGGCGGGCAACGACAACGAATCAGCATCGCTCGTGCCGTTTTGAGAAATACTCCCATTCTTATCTTAGATGAAGCTACTTCTGCCATGGACACCGAATCGGAAAAAATGGTGCAAAACGCACTTGATAAAGTCATGAAAAATCGCACTACCATTGTCATCGCACATCGTTTGTCCACCATTTGCCATGCTACCCAAATTGTGGTATTGGAAGCCGGCAGAATTGTTGAAGCGGGTTCGCATAACGAATTAATCGCCGCTCACGGAAAATATAGTCAATTAGTTGACATTAATCAATATTCATAAATCTATGGCAAAACACAAATTGGAAAGATTTGCAGAAAACAAAACCTTTGGCAATCTCTTTCAACACGATGATTATGACATACGTAATATAGGATTTCCGCTTCAAGGAAAATGGCATGAGCATTTTAAAAACGATCATCCCATCATTGTTGAAGTGGGATGTGGAAAGGGCGAATATACCATTGCCTTAGCCAAGCAGTTCCCTCAATTTAACTTTATCGGGATGGATAGAAAAGGCGCAAGATTGTGGCGCGGTTGCAAAGACGGAGTGGAACAACATATTGATAATGCGGCATTTATACGTGGAAAAATTGATGATATTACCTACTTCTTTGCTCCCGGTGAAGTCGCCGAAATTTGGGTCACCTTCCCCGACCCGCAACCTAAAAAAGAACGCCGACGCCTCGTCTCCCCACACTTCGTGGAAAAATATAAACAAGTTTGGAATCATAACGGAATCCTACACCTCAAAACCGACAGCCGTTTTCTTTATCACTATTTATTGGAAACCGCTGATCTGCATCATTGGAATGTTACCGAAAACATTGAAGATGTTTATGCAAGTACAAAATATCCCTTTTTAACAGAAATTCAAACATTTTATGAAAAAAAATGGCTGCAAGAAGGGTCGCTGATTTCATATATCA
>JALNYF010000044.1 GCA_023229985.1 Bacteroidales bacterium
TGTTGGAAATGAAAAAATAATATGTAACTTTGCAGCGTCAACTCTTCAGTCTTTGTCTAACGGACTTCGCAAGGTCTGGGGTGTTGGCGAGAAAAGAGTAAAAATAGAAGTCCCCTGAAGTATCAATTGCTCCAATTCCCTTTGTGAATGCACGCCCGTTGCGGTTTCACCGATTCACATCTGCGCTCATATTGTGTGAATTGTTGCTAAATTTGTATTATTATGAAAAAGATATGCCTTTTGACTATTGTCATTATGATGACTGTCCTTTACGCCAATGCCCAGTCAAGTCTTGTCGGTACTGGTGGCGAGGCAACTGGAAATGGTGGCAGCGTCAGTTTCTCCGTCGGCCAGATTGCCGTGCAAAGCAACGGTGACGGAACCACGACCATCAGTGAAGGTGTGCAGCAGCCCTACGAGATTTCGGTGTCAGGAGTAGACAACTACCCGAACATCACGCTCAATGCTGTCGTCTACCCGAACCCCACCCTCGACATCGTGCGTCTGACCATCGACAACTTCGACCTGCAGGGGGACAATGTGTCTGCGAGACTGTTTGACGGAAACGGCAAACTGATCAAGGAACTCCGCATCGCTGACTGCCAGACCGAGATAGATATGGAGTCCCTGCCAAGCGGCACGTACTACCTGAACCTTTTCAGCGCTAAACAGATGCTGAAGAGCTTCAAGGTCGTCAAGATGAGAAAGTAAAAGAGAATCAATTTATAAACCAATCAAAAACAATTACTTATGAAGAAATTACTATCAACTGTTTTCTTCTGCATCGTATGCCTTGTGATGTTCGCCCAGGCACCCCAGAAGTTCTCCTATCAGGCGGTTGTGCGTGACGCAGGCAACAACCTCGTGGCAAGCCAGGCCGTCGGAGTCCGCATTTCCATCCTGCAGGGTGGAGCGAACGGTAGCGTCGTCTTTATGGAGTCGCAGAATGTTGTGACCAACGCCAACGGTTTGATGACCTTGCAGATTGGTGGAGGGACCCTGATTTCCGGAGACATGGCCACCATAGACTGGGCCAGCGGTCCGTACTTTCTCAAGACCGAGACCGACCCGAACGGAGGCACGAACTACACCATCGAGGGAACGCAGCAGCTGCTGAGCGTGCCATACGCACTTTATGCAGGGAGCACTGCCAACGGTTTCAGCGGAAGTTACAACGACCTCACCGACCAGCCCACGATTCCGACCGTGCCCACCAACGTGAGCGCATTCACCAATGACGCGGGCTACATCACCACAGCCAACCTTCCGACCAACGTGTCATACTTCGCCAACGATGCCCAGTACATCACTCAGGTCACACTCAACAACGAACTCCAGGGATATGCCACTTCTGCCGATATTCCCGCCGTTCCGACCAATGTCAGCGCATTTACCAATGATGCGAACTATGTTACTCTTGGCCAGTTGCCAACCGTACCCACAAACGTCAGTGCCTTCAACAATGATGCAGGCTACCTGACAACCGCAACCGTTCAGGAGGCTGCCAATATACCCACTCAGGTGAGCGCCTTCGAGAACGACGCCCACTACATCACCGATGTACAGCTGCAGGAAATCCTGAACACGATCACCACGATGCAGAGCACCATCGACAGCATGAACCAGGTGATTGAGGACCTGAACAACCAGGTCAATCCTCCCGCTCCCGAAATCGGTGCGGTCACCACTTCACCCGTCAGCGGCATCACGGCATCTTCTGCCGTCGCAGGCGGCAATGTGACTGCCGACGGACGTTCGGAAATCACTGCGAGAGGCGTGTGCTGGAGCACCAGCGCCAATCCCACCGTCGCCGACGCTCACACCACGGACGGCAGCGGCCTTGGCGAGTTCGTTTCCAACGTGACCGGCCTCGCGTCAAGCACAACCTACTACCTTTGCGCATACGCCACTAACGAAGTCGGCACCGCATACGGTGAAATCGTGAGTTTCACCACCGAAGAGAGTTGCGCAGGTACCATTCAAGATGTTGAAAACAACAGTTACAATATTGTAAGAATCGGCAGCCAGTGCTGGATGAAGGAGAACCTGCGCACTACGAAGAAACCCAATGGGACTTCCATCACCTCAGGCATCTGGACGCCAGGTAGTAATTCGGTTGCCACTTACGGCCGCCTCTATTCCTGGACGACGGTAATGAATGGAGCGAGCTCCAGTAACGCCACTCCGAGCGGTGTTCAGGGCATCTGCCCCGACGGGTGGCACGTGCCGAGCGACAACGAGTGGAAACAGATGGAGATGGCAGTCGGTATGAGCCAGAGCGATGCCAACCTTTCAGGTCAATTCCGCGGCAATATCGCCGCCAAACTGTGCGGGAACACTGGCTGGAATTCATCAGCCATCGCCAATGCCGCAGGCAATCTGAACGCTCCCGGCCGCAATTCTACCGGCTTCAGTGCGCTTCCTGCCGGCGGCTACTACGGCAGCTACGACAATTTCGGTAACAACGCCAACTTCTGGAGTGCTACCGAGACCAGTAGCGACTACGCGTACACCCGCTACCTGTACTCCAATAACGCAGGCGTCTACCGCTACTACTACTATAAGCCCAACGGTTATTCGGTCCGCTGTGTCCGCGATTAAAAAAAATATCAAACATACACACCCAGCGCGTAAGCGCAGGTGTGTATGTTTACCTTAATGTTTGGTGCGTCAGCGTCCGCCAAGCGCGATAGCGCAGGCGGACCCAACACACCGCGTAAGCGGTCGAAATTTTTTAAAAATCGCTCTTTGACAAAATAGACGAGCCATCATTCATCCGTCTGCCGGAGTCCCGCAATCCTACGGGATGCGGGAGTGTGCCCATATCGGAAATTCATATCGGGCAGCCCACTTCACCAGCATTGGTGGAGTAATCAAAATGTCGCGTCATCGGAAACGGTGGCAAAGACAGCATTTCAGCGGCTGCTAATCAGGCTTCAGTGCGCTTCCTGCCGGCAACTACAACGGCAGCTACAACAATTTCGGTAACAACGCCAACTTCTGGAGTGCTACCGAGAACAGTAGCGACAACGCGTACAACCGCAACCTGAACTACAATAACGCAGGCGTCAACCGCAACAACAACAATAAGACCAACGGTTATTCGGTCCGCTGTGTCCGCGATAGGAAAGGACGGAGGATTGGCTCTCTTTCATAAACACCCCAGAAGTCCTGACGGACACCAATAGTACAAAAAGACTCAATTGTCCCTTTTCACAATGACCACAATTCAAGGCCATCGGCTATCGGCATGCCGTTCCCGATGGCGTAAACATTTTATCAACCCATTAAAAAACAACAGTTTATGAAAGTCAAAGACATTTACGATTTGGAAACCGCTAACACATCGAACATCTACCTGATAAGGGACGGCAACTTCCTGCGGGCGTACGAGCACTCGTGCCTGCTGTTCCTCGACAACATCACGCAGTACCACGTGACCAAGCGGCTGTACAAGGTCATCAACACGGAACTGGTTTACCTCGGATTCCCGATGCTCACGCTGCCGAAACTCCTTCAACGGCACGAGATCACCGTCGCGGGCGAGACCGCAGAGTTCATAGTGCTGCAGGGGTTTACGGCAAGGCGCGACTTCTCACAGTGGAAGGCGTCCATAAATGACAACTCGAAGGAGGAGGACGAGCGCAACCTGCTGATGCAGGAGAGGGTGCTGCCGCGGTTCGAGGACAACCACCCGCTGCACATATACAAGATGGGGTTCGACAGCATGGTGTCGGTCTACCGCCTCACCGAGAACATGAAGAAGGGCTACAAGTACACCGTCGGCGAGGAACTGAAGAAGGACGCATTCCAGCTTGCACTGCTGACGTTCCGTCTTGCGCAGCAGGGCAAGGATGCGTTCTCCAGCGAGTACGGCAGGAAGGCGCTGCTGCAGACCGACGTCGTGAAACTCCGCCTGCGCCTGCTTGCCGAACTGCACCAGCTGACCATTCCGGCATACGCAAGGATGGTGGAGCAGATGGAGTACCTCGTGGCACAGTTGAAGAGACACTGACTAAAGGACGCGAGCAATGGACCTGTTTTACGAACCGCGTCTGAGGGACGCGCTCTTCCGCGCCTATTTCGACGCAAGGAAGAACAAGAGGAACACCATCAACGCCCTGAACTTCGAACTTGACCTCGAGGGCAACCTCCGTAGACTATACGAGGACATAATGTACGGAACGTACACAATCTCGCCGTCCATCTGCTTCATAGTGGAGAAGCCCGTCAAGCGCGAGATATTCGCCGCCAACTTCCGCGACAGGGTGGTGCACCACTACGTGATAAACCAGCTGATGGACATCTTCGAGAACCAGTTCATATACGACAGCTACTCGTGCCGCGCTGGCAAGGGCAACCTCTTCGGCATCCTGAGGCTGCAGAAGTTCATACGCAGCTGCACCGACAACTACCGCAGGGACGCGTACATACTGAAGCTCGACATCAGAGGGTTCTTCATGAACATAGACAAGCGACACCTGTGCGACAGAATAATGAATCTCGTGCTAAGGAAGTACGACGGATGGGACAGGGAGATACTGCTTCCGCTCATACGGCAGATAGTGATGAACGACCCGACCACCGGGTGCATCGTCAAGGGACACCTGTCGGACTGGGACGGGCTGCCGCCGAGCAAGAGCCTGTTCAGGACCGGCGACGGGTGCGGACTGCCAATAGGCAACCTGACGAGCCAGATATTCGCCAACTACTATCTTTCGGACTTCGACAGGCACATGAAGGAGGACCTGAAACTGAAATACTACGGCAGGTACGTGGACGACTTCTTCGTCGTGCACCGCGACATGGAGTTCCTCCGTTCGCTGATACCGCACGTCAGGGCCTACCTGAAGGAGACCATCGGTGCTACGCTGCATCCCGACAAGGTGTACCTGCAGTCGTGCTACAAGGGTGTCAGCTTCCTCGGCGCATACATAGCGCCGTTCAGGACGTACCCCGCAAGGCGCACGCAGGGCAACTTCAGGGAGGCAGTAAATGATATCGCCAGGCGCTGTCCCGACCTCGACGACATTGTGCCCAAGGAGGAGATGAAGCTCGCAGAGGCGAGGCTGAACTCATATCTCGGAGTGTGCGGCCACTACAGGGCGTTCCGACTGTGCGACAGGATGCTGGCTGGGATTCCCGAACGGTTCGTCAAAAGGTTCGAGGTCGACGAACTCTACCGCAAGGTGCTGTGGAGCGAACTTCCGCAGTGAAATCGGTCATTACCAATCTTGCTTTTCTTCCTTCACAGCCCGTCCATTCTCACTACCTTTGCAGCTGACAAAAGGCAGGCGAGAGGTGACCATCGGCGAACTTACGAGACGAGCGAGGACTGCGGTCGAGGGATACCCGCAGATGAAGCGTGAGGCGGCTGAAGCGCTGTCCCCCGAAGTTACGCTGCTCAACAGGGAGCAGATGATGGAGGGCGTGACTGCGCAGGAGAGGCCGATAGCGCCCGCATACTCGCCGTACACGCAGCGTCTGAAACGCCTTGCGGGGCAACCGTCCGACAGAGTGACGCTGTTCAGCACGGGCGCGTTCCAGGAAGGGATGTTCACGAAGGTGGAGGGCGACAGGCTCGTCACCGGCAGCACCGATTCCAAGACCGACGACCTGACGGCGAAGTACGGGGAGTCCATCTTCGGACTGACGGACGCAAACGCCGACAGACTGAAACGGCGTTCCATCGAACTGCTGCTTGCCAAAATTAGGGACATTCTAAAGGTGTAGTTGAAAAATGCTTGGATGCGAGGATGAGCAGAGGACGAGGCAGACATACGGGAACCAGAGGCGGCTGGCGGCCATCAGCGCCGAGATCACTGGACAGAGGTACGTCGTATACAGGGACGGAAGGGGGCTCTTCCACTTCTGCCGATACGACGAATGGGACGACGGCTACGGCACCCCCGTCGAGGTTGTACCGCAACATCGATGAGATGCCTTTGGCGGCATTCGTGGACGTGCTGTGCGACGGCAACCTCTCATCACTCTACGACGGCAACCCGCCGCAAAACCGCGACCAAACGCTTGAAAAGCGGCATTTCGAATCGCTACATACGGAGTACACGCAGAGGATGCTCGACGACGACGTCTCGGTGTACGAAAATCTGAAGAGGATGGCGATAGCGCTGTCCTCGATACGCATGCTGGAGGCGGCGGTGATGCTTGCGAAGGACGGCAGCCTCACGGACGGCGAGTGCCTGAGGATACTCCGTTCCAACGGCGTGCGGCTCACCAACGACAACGACAGGAACGTGGTCGTGCTGTCCTCGATGCTCGGCAAGGCGATAAGAAGGTACAGGGAGGCGAGGGAGAAGTACGACGCGCAGCTCGCGCAGGGCGGCAGGCAGGACAGGAAGCACTTCATGTCGCTGCTGGCGGGCATGTCGAGCCACTTCGGATTCTCCATACCGTTCATGGCGACCACCGTCGGCGAGTTCTGCGCCCTGTACCGGCAGATGACCGACGAGATACGGGAAATGAGGAGCAGGCAGGCACAGCAGAGGAAGCAGAACGACCTCAGGAGGAAGAGATAACGGATTAGGTTTTTGGTTATGGCAGAGAGCATAGACAGGATAATAGCGGAAGAGGCGTTCGACCAGCTCAAGCAGCTGCTGTCGGGACTGGAGGCGTGCGACGCGAAGATGCAGGAGTTCATCAGGACGGTGGACTCACTCAAGAAGTCATTGGAGGGCTCCAAGGGGCTGAAACAGGTCGGCGAGGAATACGAGAAGCTCGTCACCGCCACCGAGAAACTCAACAAGGCGACCGAGGAGAAGGTGAGAATCGAGGAGAAGGTGGAGAAGGAATGCCGCTCGCTCGCGGTGTACGTCGCCAAGGAGAGAGAGGAATACCGGAAGGGCGGTGAGGCGATGTCCGAGCAGCAGCGGAAGATGCAGTCGGTGGCCGAGACGATGGTGGACCAGCAGCGCAGGCTCCAGTCCGTCACCGAGCAGCTGAAGGCGGCAAGGGCCGAGTATGCGGAGAGCGGAAGAAGCAGTGGGGAACTCAAGACCCGCATAGCCGAACTGATGGTCGAGGAGGCGAAGCTCAAGGAGAGCATAGCCGACGGCAGCAAGGAGTTCAAGAACCGCATCACCGAGAGCCAGAACGAGGAGGACAGCCTCAGGTCGAAGGCGGCGCTCCTCTCCCAGTTGAAACAGCAGTACGAATCATTGTCCGAGAGCGAGCGCAACAACTCGGCCGTGGGTGGCGAACTGCGGCAGCAGATGTCGGCACGTGCCTTCGACCGAATTTTGAAAGTCGCCCGCACCATCGCCGACCTGAATCACGCACCCGAGATTCATATCGACCACCTCTCCGAAGCCATCAATTTCCGAAGTTTAGACCGCGATAATTGGGGGAAATAATACCTTTCTATTGCTCCGATTTTATCTAAAATTTGAAAAATAATCAGCTTGTCATTTCATGAAAATTATGTACTTTTGTCGCTTGATAGAAAATCACTCAACAAAAAAAATAATATTCAAAAAATGAAAATCTTAGTTTTAAACTGTGGAAGTTCCTCAATTAAATATCAATTAATTGACATGGCTAACAACGCCGAATTAAAGGCAAAGGGAATAGTTGAACGTATTGGTCTTGAAATGGGCGAGTTCACTCACAAACCGGTTGGAAAGGACAAATACTATGTGCAGCGTCCCATTAAAGACCATGCAGAAGGTATCAATTTGGTACTTAATACATTAGTAGATCCAAAGCTGGGAGTTATTGCTTCTTTAAGCGAAATTGGTGCCGTAGGACATCGCGTGGCTCACGGCGGAGAATATTTTAAACAAAGTTCCCTTATCGGCAAAAAAGAGATTGAAGAAATTGAAAAATTGTGTACATTGGCACCTCTCCACAATCCTGCCAGCTTAGTAGGTATCAATGAAATGATGAATTTATTGCCGAACACGCCACAAACCGCCGTTTTCGACACTTCTTTCCATCAAACAATGCCAGCCGAAGCCTTTTTGTACGCCATTCCATACGAATACTACGAAAACCAAAGAATCCGCAGATACGGTTTCCACGGAACCAGCCACAAATATGTAGCTCCCAAAGCCGCTGAATTAGTTGGAATAGATTATCAAAATTCAAAAATTATCAGCTGCCACTTAGGTAACGGAGCGTCCATCTGTGCCGTTAAAAATGGGAAATCTGTCGATACTTCCATGGGATTTACGCCTGTAGAAGGTTTGATAATGGGAACTCGCTGCGGCGATTTAGATGCCGGAGCACTTCTTTATATTGCTGAAAATGAAAACTTTTCAATTAAAGAAATGAATACTTTCATCAATAAAAAATCAGGACTGCTGGGCGTTTCCGGCAAAAGCGTCGATATGCGCGACATCCACGCAGGAAAAAAGAGCGGCGACAAACGCTCCACGTATGCTTTCGATATGTTTGCCTATAGAGTTAAAAAATACATCGGCGCTTATGCAGCTGCTATGAACGGCGTGGATATCATCTTGTTCACTGGCGGTATCGGCGAAAATGCCTTCTTCCAACGCGAAGCTATCTGCGAAGGTCTCGAATTCTTGGGCACTAAATTAGATAAAGCTCAAAATGAAAAATTGATTGGCGAAGACGGAATCATCTCTACCCCCGATTCAAAAGTGAAATTGTTGGTTATCTCTACCAATGAAGAATTGGTCATCGCTACAGACACCTTCAAATTAGTAAAAGGCGAGAAACTTTAATCCCTTCAGTATTACCCAAAAAGCTACTTTCAAGTAGCTTTTTTAATATAAAAACCTAAATCATAATGACATATCAGATTATTAAAGATGAATTGATGGCGGGTGCAACTCCCCAAAAAGCCGCCGACCTTTCTCGCTTCTTCAAAACCGGAAAAGGTCAATATGGCGAAGGCGACCAATTTATGGGCGTTACGGTCCCCGTTATCCGCCAAATTGTCAAAAAATATAAATTAGTTGAAAGAGACGATATTCAAAAACTCCTTCAAGACCCTTACCACGAATGTAGAATGATTGCACTTCAACTTTTAGTCAATCAATACAAAAATAGTAAACAAGACAAATCCAAGCAAAAAGAGATATTTGATTTCTATTTAGCTAATACTCAATTTATTAATAATTGGGACTTGGTTGATTTGTCGTGTGGAGAAATTGTGGGGAAATATTTGTACGACAAGTCCAGAGAACCGTTATATCAATTAGCGCATAGCGGCTTTTTATGGGAAGAACGAATTGCCATTATCAGCACCCTGCCTTACATCAAATCCGACCAATTTGATGACACACTGCAAATTGCGAAGATTTTGCTTCATCACCCACACGACTTAATACACAAAGCTGTGGGCTGGATGCTGCGCGAAATTGGGAAACGCGACTTTGAAGCGGAATATCAATTTCTGATGGAAAACAATCGTTATCAATCTATGCCACGCACCATGCTTCGCTATGCCATTGAAAAATTCCCGGAGGATTTAAGACAAAGAATTCTGAAATCGTAAATTAAATCGCGCAATTTCTTATTACAAAGCAAAAAAAAGACCGTCTGAATACTCAAACGGTCTTTTCATTATAAGTGTAAAATTATTTTACAATAGAAATTTTCTTTGTAACGATATTATTGCCATCAACAACGCGAACGATATAAAGACCTTTTGCGAAGTTAGAAGCATCAATCTCTTGATTTGCTGAAGCATTTTCAATGTTAGCAACAACTTTTCCGGTCATGTCAAATACAGAAACTTGAGCATTTTCTGCATTGGCAACGTTGATAACGTCAGAAGCAGGGTTCGGATATACAGCAACTTCATCTTGAGCGAACTCGTTGATAGAGACGAGGCGAGTTACTTGTACACAAGCTTGATTGTTCGTTAAATCAGGGTCAGTGGTAACACCAGCAAAAGAAACTTTGTAGCAAAGTTCTGCTGAAGTAATTTGGTAATTATCCATATCTGCGGCGGTAAGGATAGGTGTTTGACCTCCCAATGCAACGGCGGAACCAACAGGAACACTATCAAGTTGAGAACCCAACAAATACATTCTACCTAAATCGGTATTATCAACAGAAATCGTAATATAAATAGTATCGGTAGCTGCAACAAGGTCCGGACCATTATTAAGAAGACCTACGGATGGATTCAAATCATCTGTAGCACCTAATTGGATTTCTGTAATAACCTGATTCTCATCATCTAAGAAGCCCGTTAATTCATAATCTGCACTTTGAGCATTCACTGCAACTGCTACGAAGCAGGCAAAAAACATTGTAAAAATTTTTTTCATTCTAAATAATTTTTGATTATTAATTGATTTTAAAACTGTGCAAAAGTACAAAAAAAATCTTTCACGCGATCACCGAAAGAATAATTTTTAATATTTAAATTACCGTTAATAAAATTTCAGTTTTGGCTTCCCAAGCATCTAAAATAGCAATATTTCCGCGATAAGTGGTTATTTCGAGAACTCCCATGCTATTCGGAACAAAGTAAGCGTTTCCTGCTGTTTCCAAGTATGAATCTGCATATTCCGTAATTTGTACCCGTCCGACATAAGCAATAAACTTCTTGTTTTGGGTAGCATGTAAAAACATTTCAACGGGAATATTGGTAATGATATTATGATGCACATCGACATAGACGGTAGTTCCGGTAATTTGATTTTTCGCAGAATTATAATTCAGCTCAAGTGGTATGGCGCGTTTTTGGACTACATATTTTGCTGTATGTTGCGCAAACGTCTGCTGAATACACATCGAACAAAGGGCTTGGATTTTAGACAAGTAATTCGTTTCATTTCCGTTATAACAGAAGATAGGGAAATCGGGTTGGTCAATTTCATCAAAAAGCAGAGAAATAATTCCGTCGTCATTGGCGATAAAGAAATGTCCCTGATAAGGAATCAGCACAGGGTTTACCGGCATGTTAGCGTATGTTCCGACCAAAACGACATGAATTGTACCGACCGGAAATGAGGAAAAGGTATGTTTGAGGATAAAGGCAGCTTGATGAATATTCAATAATTCAACTGCGTGCGTGATATCGAAAATATTTACATTGGGAATTTGGGAGTACAATTTTCCTTTAAACATTGCCAAATAAGGTTCTCGCAGGCTCCAATCACTAATTAACGTAATATTATTCATTATCTAAAATTTAGAGTCCTAATCCTTTATAGATTTCCTCATGAACCAACAATCTAAGTTTTGATTTTGCCAAATTGTTAGGTTCTGCATTGGGGAAAACTCTGTTTGAAAGAAAGACATAGATTAAATCATTTTCTGGATCACACCAAAAAACCGTACCGGTAAATCCCTGATGTCCGTAGGTCGTATTTTCAGCTTGAATCGGAAGAACCGGATTTTTCTTGGCATAAGAGGGTATGTCAAATCCTAAACCACGACGATGACAACCGTGAATAGAATAGACGGAAGTAAACATTTTGATCGTTTTATGGGAGAAATAAGTCTTTCCGTCCCAATTTCCGTCATTCATGAGCATAGATAAAATGACGGATACATCGTGAGCGGTAGAGAACAAGCCGGCATTACCGCAAACTCCGCCAAAGAGGGCAGCCGATTGGTCATGGACATAACCTTGCACAACCTGACATCGAAAATAATGGTCATCTTCCGTCGGCGCAATTTGCTCTAACTGATGAGTATTCAACGGATTAAAGGTCGTATTTTTTAATCCTAACGGTTCATAAAAATAATTGTGCAAATAAACATCAATGGGCTGTTGAGTGATTTGTTCAACCATCTCTTTTAAAAGAATAAAACCCAAGTCGCTATAAACATATTTTTTTTCGTTCAGTTTGCAATGGGCAATTTTCGTTCTTACTATATCGGGATAGTCATTGCGAAGGAAAACACCACTGGCTACTTCTATAGAAAATTGTGCGTTTTTTTCTTTTCGCAAATAGGTTGAGTCCATCTTCCCGTTCACGGCAATTTCGCGATAGAAAGGAATGAACGCCGGCAAACCGGAAGTATGGGTAAGTAATTCAACGAGCGTTAATTCAGCTTTGTCTGTACCTTTCAGATAGGGCAAATACTGCCCTATTTTGTCGCTTAATTCCAAGCTGTCGGCTTCATAAAGTTTCATCACGGCTAAGGTGGTAGCCAACGACTTGGTCATCGAAGCCAAGTCGTACATGGTTTCGGATGTAACCGGATTTTGGTCATCATAGCGTTGATTCCCAAAATTCTTGTAATAAACCATTTGTCCGCCATGCAAGGCTGCAATTTGACAGCCGGGAATGATTTTGCCATCAATGGCGGCTTGCACCAACGAATCCAAGTGCAGGTTGGTAGTATCCGGCAAGAGAGAGAAATCCTCTTTTTCCAATTTTGTATTCACAACAGGTGGTAACATAATTCCCGATTCTGCAGGAAACTTAGAAGTAGAAACGGGCAAATGACCCGAGAACCCTATTTCGCCGTAAATGGCGCGCATAACTGATTGAGCAGAATTTACAGTGGGCTGATAACCTACAATGACAGATTGATAACGCGATAAATCTGGAAATCTTTCTAACGCATAAGGATTCCCAAATAAAGAAAAAATAACTTGATTATTAACGAGGGCTGCTTTTAAAAAATCGATGGTTTCCGCATAAACACCATAATTATATTTAAGTAACTGATTTGTACTCAAAATATAAACAATAACTGTGTGATAGTTCGCAATTGAATCAGTCAGGGCGGCATAATCTTTCTTGTTGACGGAGCGATGTAACTGCATAAAGTCAAGGTGATAGCGGTTTGCCAAATCACGATACGCATTGGAATCCTCAAAACCGCCCACGCAAAGGAGCAAAGAAGCGGAATCGGCATCAGACAAAGGCAGAATATGATCATTATTCACGAGCAAAGTAATTGCTTTTTCTTCTATTTTGTTGACAAGAGATTGTGTTTCTGTTGAATTAAGCTGATTGCAGGCCAAATGAGGAGAAACGGGGTTCAGGTCATACAAACCCTTATCTTCCTTAAATCGTAGCACGCGGAGGCAACGTTCATCAATCAGTTCTTCCGGGATTTTGCCTGAGAGGACTGCATTTTTAATGGCACTGATGACGACGTTAAGGTCGCTGGGGAGCAACAGAATATCAACGCCGGCGAGGAGTGCGGCGATTTCGGCATCTCCGTCGTGGGAATAATATTTGCGAAGGCCGTTCATGTCCATGGCGTCGGTAATAATGATGCCGTCATAACCCATCTCATTGCGAAGCAAATCGGTTATAATTTTATAAGAAAGAGAAGCCATAACATTTTTGCGACTATCCAACGCCGGTACACTCAGGTGAGAAACCATGACCATATCCACGCCTTCGGCAATATTTTTTCGAAAGGGAAAAAGTTCCACTTTTTCAAGTTCATCACGGGAAGAGTAAATGACCGGCAAATCAACATGAGAATCAATATGTGTATTCCCGTGACCGGGAAAATGTTTAATGCACGCACTCACGCCGGCATCCTGCATACCGTGCATAAGAAAGACGCTCTTGCGTGCTACTTCATCCGGGAGTTCGCCAAAGGAACGGCTGTTGATAACAGGATTATCAATATTGCTGTTGATATCCACACAAGGAGCAAAATCGATATGGATTCCTAACGCGAGACACTGTTTCGCTATTTCAAATCCCATTTGATAAATAAGGGAATCATATTGCGGTGCAAGAGCACCGAGGGTCATCTGATGTGGGAAAATGGTGCAGCTGTCCAAACGCATGGCGGGACCCCACTCTCCATCAATGGATATGAGCATTGGAATGGGACATGCCGATTGAAGGCGATTTGTAAGAATGATTTCGCGAACGGGACTTCCTTGAAAAAAGCATACTCCACCGGGTTGATACTTCGATACGTCGGAAAGAATACTACTAATGGTTTTATTGTCATAATCAGAGCGTACGCGAATCATCATCAGCTGCGCAATTTTTTGTTCCAAGGTGAGTGTTTTCAGCTTTTGCACCGCCCAAGATGCGTGATCACCAGGGAGTGCGGCAGAAGACGTTTGCAGCAAAGAAAAAGATAATCCCCACATAATAAGGAAAATGCAACAAACACGCAGAAAGGAAACATGGCACGATTGCATCGGACAGGGTAATTAATTTCTAAGAAAGCAAAGATATTGAAAAGAAAAACACAAACAACGAGGAAAAAATGATAGTTTTAAACAATCTTCCGTTAATAGCAAAAAAAAGAGGTCGCAATGCGACCTCTTTGGATATAAAGTAAATCATAATTATCGAACAATCACAACTCTACGTGTCAAAGTAACGTCATTGTTGCGAGCACTTACGACATAAACACCTGCGGCATAATTTCCACTGCTAACGCGGATAATGCGAGTATCTTCAGTTACGTTCACGTTAAGTTGTTCAACCACTCCACCATCAACATTGGACAAAGCTACTTGAGTTTCGCCTTCAAATCCGGTAAGTTCTATCGTGAAGTAATCTTGAGCCGGGTTAGGATAGATATTGACTTCCGGAACAATAGTCTGAACGGTAGGAGGAGTAATGTAATCAAAAGAAATCGGACGCATCGGAATAACCGGACCGGCCCCTTGATTAACGTGGATGAAAATTTCTGCGATATCAAAAACAAGCGGTGTCAAAGTTGCTTGGTGTCCACCCATTGTACCATCAGAAGGACAATAACCTTGGGTTCCCCATCCTGAACCACCGGTACGTTCTTGTAATTTAGCTAAGATTTTATAGTCACCGGCTGTTCTCCATTGAGTGACATTAATAAGATTGGCACGTCCATAACTATAGAAAGGAAGTGGAGAAGGAGTTATTACCGGGTTACATGCATACTCCGGAGACAAGAAACATAAATTATAATAATCAAAATGACGTGCTACCCCAAGTCCTGCATTAGGATACAAGTTTGGAATAGAAACTTGAGAAGTAGAAGGGGAAATATAACTAATATTAGATTGATCCAAATAAGTAACATAATTAGGAGTAAAGTAATCGGTAACATTAGAAGGGATCAAAACATAATCACCAATACCGCTATCATATCTATAAATTTCATATTCTATCGAAACTTTCGTATCACAATCGGTACAGTTCTTACGAACAAACAATTCATAAATCTTATCTGCACTACCGGTTGATACGGTATCATAAATAGCAATTTCTCTTAAAGCATTCGGTTCACCATCTTCTCTAAGTTCGAAGTATGGGTAGTCGGTAACGGTAAGGTGTAATACCCAAATACTGTCACAACCGAAACCGGTAGTGGTTAAGCTGTCATAGATGTCATATTCCGTCTCACTGTCCGGTAATTCGGCAGCTGGAATAATACGGTGTCCTACCCAATTATAATCGAAACCGGAGCAGATACGAGCTGTATCTTCAAAGAAGTAAATCGGATTAACTTGAGAATAAATTGTATCGGTAGCTACACAGTTTGTATCATCAACAACGGTAACAACATAAGCGTAGGAGCCGTCTTCTTCAGCGGTAACAATATTATCAATAGTAGAGGATAATGGAGTAGAAACATTGTATTCATCCAAACGTTCCCAAGAATAGTTGTAAGGAGCAGTACCGCCAACAACGGTAGCAGTCGTAGTTACATCGTCAGTTTCGCAAGAACTTGCATCGCTGATGCTCAAAGTCGCTACCAATAAGGCGGGTTGAGTAATTTCAAAGGCAACATCGACAAAACATCCATCATCGTCAATTACCGTATAAGTGTAATCACCAATAGGTAAAGTATTAATAGTAGCAGCCGTAGCAACAACAGTATATGGCGTGTTCAAGGCACAACTATAAGTATAAGGAGTAGTACCACCAATAGGATGTATCGTTGCAACACCGTTAGCCATACCATAACATGTAACATTAACGGTAGAAATAGTGGCGGTCAAAGTTTGCGGAACGGTGATGCTCAATGTAAATGTACTTGAATTATGACAAGAATCTTCAATCGTTACCGTCACGTCAGTAGTATCGGTGATTACAGTTCCTGCGGGGATATCTTGAGCAACGATTAAGTCCGTTGTGCAATTGTCCGCGGAATTAGCGCGAACGATGTTCGTTAAATCCGGAACGTTGAAAACACAGCCGCCAACTGAATTAGCCGGTTGATTCGGGATAACGGCAGTAAACCAAGGTTTAATAGTATCTAATACGTTGAATCTCTGACTAATATTCACGCTATTGCCACAACTGTCGCTAACTGTGTATGTACGAATTACATAACGATCACATAAATTAGGTTCGTTCAAAACATCGCTCACAATTACAACGTTGTTGCTCAAATTGCAATCCTCAACAGAAGTAAGTCCTTCTGCAATGAGGTCATTGATAGTTTCAGCAGTATCAGGATAGATAAAGTTGCAGTTTACATCAACGTAAAGAGTCTGTGTGGAAAGCGTTCCCGTAATGGCAGGAGCAATATTATCTAAAATATGGATAGTTTGAACAGCGGTGGTTTCATTGCCACAACTGTCTTTCACGGTATAAGTACGTGTATAGAAACGGTCGCAACTGTTATTGTTATCTTGAACGTCAGTATAGGTAACTACCGGATCCAAGTTGCAATCTGTGATAGCGGTGATGCCACCAATAGTAATTAATTGTGTAACGCTTACAGCAGCAGTCGGCAACGTGTAATTACATTCGGCATCCATATAAATCGTAAGGTCTGTCAATTCACCCGTAATGGCTGGATTAATATTATCTAAAACATGGATAGTTTGAACAGCGGTGGTTTCATTGCCACAACTGTCTTTCACGGTGTAAGTACGTGTATAGAAACGGTCGCAACTGTTATTGTTATCTTGAACGTCATTATACGTAACTACCGGATCCAAGTTGCAATCTGTGATAGCGGTAATGCCACCAACAGCAATTAATTCTGTAACGCTTTCAGCAGCAGTCGGCAACGTGTAATTACATTCGGCATCCATATAAATCGTAAGGTCTGTCAATTCACCCGTAATGGCTGGATGGATATTATCTAAAATATGGATAGTTTGAACAGTGGTTGTTTCATTGCCACAACTGTCTTTCACCGTATAAGTACGTGTATAGAATCGGTCGCAAGTGTTATTGTTATCTTGAACATCATTGGACGTAACTACCGGATCCAAGTTGCAATCCGTGATAGCGGTAATGCCACCAATAGCAATTAATTCTGTAACGCTTTCGGCAGCAGTCGGCAACGTGTAATTACATTCGGCATCCATATAAATCGTAAGGTCAGTCAATTCACCTGTAATGGCAGGAGCAATATTATCTAAAATATGGATAGTTTGAACAGTGGTTGTTTCATTGCCACAACTGTCTTTCACGGTATAAGTACGTGTATAGAAACGGTCGCAAGTGTTATTGTTATCTTGAACGTCATTGGACGTAACTACAGGATCCAAGTTGCAATCCGTGATGGCGGTAATACCACCAACAGCAATTAATTCTGTAACGCTTTCGGCAGCAGTCGGCAACGTGTAATTACATTCGGCATCCATATAAATCGTAAGGTCTGTCAATTCACCCGTAATGGCTGGATGGATATTATCTAAAATATGAATGGTTTGAACAGTGGTTGTTTCATTGCCACAACTGTCTTTCACGGTATAAGTACGTGTATAGAAACGGTCGCAACTGTTATCGTTATCTTGAACGTCATTATACGTAACTACCTGATCCAAGTTGCAATCCGTGATAGCGGTAATGCCACCAACAGCAATTAATTCTGTAACGCTTTCGGCAGCAGTCGGCAACGTGTAATTACATTCGGCATCCATATAAATCGTAAGGTCACTCAATTCACCC
>JALNYF010000045.1 GCA_023229985.1 Bacteroidales bacterium
ACCTTCAATAGTGAAAGACTCACCGGCATAAGCAATCGTGCGCGGGTCTCCAATGGCAGTACCCGGAAGATTCTCTATCTCGATGATGTCCGCTCCATATTGTCCCCCAAAATACAATTCAGATTCATTCTGAAACATACCGAACAAACAAGGAATCATTTTCGAATCATACATTTCACTGGTAATGGAATCAAAAGTCCAACCACTGAACACTGTATGATGATCAGAATAACCATAATCGAAAACAATGGCGGTATCGGCAATAAAATAGCCGCTTTCGGCTTGTAGATTGTGAATTAGGCAGTAATAAGAGAGTCCTAAAATAATGGGATTGGCCAAGGACAGGGTAACTTGATGAGGCGAATCCACCGTAATGCTATCAATAATAATTCCCCGATTAATGCCGTAATTATTGACATTAGCGATGGTAGCAATATTCATGGCAGAGTCAAAAGCAATCGTAATGGAAGTGGTATTATTTACCTCAAAATCGGTAACGCGCGGACGTATTATTTCTACATAAACAGTTGAAAATGTGTCAGTTAAAGAATCGTTTCCCCAGATTAGACCCACCAATTGGGGATGGTCAATAAATGGATTTCTATTCTGTTGAATACCGTATATTGCATTATTTCTATCTATTTCTTTCTGGCTGACGGGGTCTAAAGTGTGCCAATTTTTAAGCATTTCCAAAGCCCATGGTTTAAGTTGTGAAAGGAGAGTCATCGGCTTATCAGAACTAAATGATTGATTTTCAAATAAGTATCGCGTTGCCATATAAAAAAATGAACGGGCGATATCGCCTTTGTATTCATTAATCGGTTCATACGCAGTAACAGCGGGGGCACCGTCAAAAGTATTTGTCCCCATTTTTGAGCCATTGAGGAAAGTACGATTAGCGTTTTGGACCTCACCGAATGGGTTATCGTTTCGAATGGAATTAATCCACGAATCAACAGGATAGATGTGGAACATATCCGAATAGGGTGCGCCATGGCTGCCGTCGGCATCGCACCAGCTTTGACAAAAGCTGTGTTCGCGATTATAAACATAACATTCTCCTGATTGTCCTTGTTGAAGCGAACCATGCTGAGTAACGGAAAAATTACAGTTTGAATAGATATCCCAAATGGAATCATTGGGTTTTACGTCTGTAATGGCGTAATAATCCCATAAATCGTCATAATCAATGATAATATGGTTATCAATAATCTGGGCAAGTGCGGCTTGCAATTGGTAGCCGCTTTTGCCGATGGCTCCGTTATAATATCCGTCAGGAGCTTGTGCCTTTATTGTATTGAAAATCAATATAATAAAAAAGAAATAAGTGATTTTTTTCAAATTTATTTGTATTGTTGTAATCAAGATAAATGGATTATTTTTGAATGAAAACATAAGCAATTTTCAAGTGAAACATCTTATGCTTGAGTTATTGAAATAACCCTGCAAAAATACTACTTTTTTTAATATAATGGTGTTTTCGCGAAATTTATTGTTTTCGCTGAAAAGCAATAAAAAAGAAGATGTCCTTTTGGGCATCTTCTGACAATTGAAAATATTTTTTTTATCGTATTAGGAACGGGAATTTATCAAAATTTTTCAAGCCAATTCCGGTACCGCGTGCCACTGATTTAAGCGGATTATCGGCGATATGGACTTGAAGTTCTGTTTTTTTGGCAATACGTTTATCCAGCCCGCGCAACAACGCACCGCCACCGGCGATATAAATACCGGTTTTATAAATATCGGCGCACAATTCTGACGGGGTGTTCGCCAAAGCACTCAGAACAACACTTTCGATTTCGGAGATGGAGTGTTCCAAAGCAGCTGCTACTTCGCGATAATTGACTTTTACGGTAATAGGAATGCCCCTCAAAATGTCGCGTCCACATACTTCATAATCATCCGGCGGATTGTCTAAATTCTCGATGACAGAGCCCACATTGAATTTTATCTGCTCGGCAGTAGATTCACCCACTTCAATATTATGCTTCTTGCGCATATAGTCAATAATGTTTTCATTGAAATTGTCGCCGGCAATTTTACTTGTCTTTTGAGTAACGATGGCACCGTAAGAGATGACGGCAACCTCACTCGTGCCACCTCCAATATCAATAATCATGTTACCAACCGGACTGAGTACATCAATCCCGATTCCAATAGCAGCAGCCATTGGTTCATGAATCAGTCTGACCTCTTTCGCACCGGCTTGTTCAGCAGAATCTCGCACTGCACGTGCTTCTACTTCCGTAATGCCGGACGGGATGCAAATTACCATCTTCAATGATGGCGGAAAAATATAACCTTTCGTCCCCGTCATCTTAATAAATTCCTTCAACATCATTTCAGTAGATTGGAAATCAGCAATAACACCATCTTTGAGCGGACGAATAGTTTTGATATCATCGTGCGTCTTTCCGTGCATCATTAAGGCCTTTTTCCCTACTGCCATCAATTGTTTCGTGTTGCGGTCTATCGCTATAATAGAGGGCTCATCAACTACTATCTTGTCATTATGCAAAATAATGGTATTCGCTGTCCCCAAGTCAATTGCAATTTCTTTTGTAAATAATGAAAATAATCCCATTGATATAATATATTTAAGGTTGCAAAAATACATTTTTTTTCTGTAATAAAACTATCCATCCAAAAAAAATAAAAAAATAATAATAAACTAATTTACAAGCAATTACACTAATTTCCGATATGAATTGTTGAATTTCAAAAAATTGATGGCGGGGGACTATTCAATAATTAACAGCGGGCAACGCAGCGTACATCAAAATTGAATCTTACCCATCTAAGTCATGCATGTGACTTTACCCGTCAGCAAAATAATCTCAAAAGTGAAGGTATCGAAAAGCTGTTTCGTTGCGTGCGTGGTTTCCGGCAGCAAGCAAAACTCCCCCAAATATCGCAAGAGCAACGTTGCCGAAAACTAAAGCAACAACTTGGAAAACAGAGTGGGTGCAACAAATTAACCAAGCTCCACCAACTATTCTTCTTTATATAATTCCGACGGTTTTATTGAGCCATAAGAATACTTCTTAATGGCGGGATCATTGTAGTATTGGTCTATTTGCAAAAAAGATCCACTCATTACATAATTTCTTATAAACCAATCTGTTATATCAATTTCCGGTAACATAAACGACGCCACTTCATGACCGATGCCTTCGTAACGACGAACCAAATAGGGGTAGTCGAATTTCTCGAATCTTTTTACCAATGGTTGAGCACCAAAAAAGCCGAGATTAGCAAAGCGAATTTGTTTGTAAGTCACTAATCTGTCATTCATTCCGTGTAAAAAGAAGGTAGGTGCCGGTGGATTGAAATTATAATTGACTTTACCTTCGCGTGAAAAGATGGCACCAGCAAATGAGATAACGCCACCGAAATGGAAATCCTCCGGTAATTTTTCCGCTAATTTTGTGCGATTACAGAGTTCATAATCGGCTTGCAACACCGTAATGGCTCCCGCGCTACTTCCGCACAGCACGATTTTGTCGGTTTTTATATCGAATACCGTGGGGTGGTTTAAAATGTACTCGACAGAGGAATAAAGATCCTCAACAGCGATATGAATGGCATTTTCAAGTATTTTCACCACCGAAACATCCATTTTGTGAATATTTTTTAATCCTAACCGATAATCAATGGCAACGACGGTATAACCTTTTCTGTTTAAAGCTTGGGCATACTCCACCACATCGGGCATATTGCGGGCACCTGACATAAAGCCGCCGCCAAAAACGTAAATGATACAGCAGTGATTATTCCTGGCTGCGTCAGCATGGTAAACATCCATATACAAATTACAAGTATCCCGTTTGGCAAAGAGATAAGTCTGCGGTTTTTGTGCTATGGCAACCGAGACAAATCCGCACAGGCACAATAAAATAACTACAATTTTTTTCATAAAATCCATTTTTTGATTGATTAAAACTCATCAATTTTCGCAACTCTTTTATAAACTTTATCACCACGGCGCACCAATTTCTCGGTCACGATGGAACAAGCATCTCCCTTTACGGCGGAAGGAACCGGTTTTAGATCCACTCTTATTTCACTGACTGTCAGTTCATAAACGCCGGTAGTAGGACCTTCTACCAACAGAATATCACCAACGGATAAGTTGCCGGTTTCAACCATAATTTCCGCAACGCTTAAATTGGAGAAGAAGTTGGTGACTTTGCCAACATATTCTTTTATCATCGTAGCTTGGGAGCCATAACGTTCCGACCACTCACCCATTTTTCTACCCAAGTAGTAGCCGTCCCAGAATCCACGATTATAGACAGTTTTGAGCCGTTCCATCCATTGCGAAATTTTCTCCGGCGAGTAGGAACCGTCCAAAACGGCGGACACAGCTTCGTGGTAACAAGCGGTGGTTGTTTGCACATACTCTGCTGAGCGTCCCCTACCCTCAATTTTCAAAACAGTGATGCCGGCTTTGAGCAATTTATCCAGAAAACCGATGGTACACAAATCTTTCGGCGACATTATATACTTATTTTCAACTGCCAACTCCAGTTCATTGTCCATATCTTTCACCACATAGCCGCGCCGACAAGGTTGTAAGCAGGCACCTCGATTGGCGGAATAGTTGAAATTATCCAAACTCAGGTAGCATTTGCCGGACACTGCCATACAAAGTGCACCATGCACGAACATTTCCAATTTCACAAGCTTACCACCTGGACCGCAGATGTTTTCTGTTACAATGGCCTGATGTATTTCTGCAGCTCTTGCCAAGGTCACTTCGCGGGCAAGGACCATCACATCGGCAAATTGCGCAAAAAAACGCACCGCCTCGATGTTGGTAATATTGCATTGCGTTGAGATATGAATTTCCAAGCCGATGGTGCGGCAATAGTTAATCACTGCAAAATCGGACGCAATAATCGCCGACACGCCGCATTTTTTTGCCAAATCCAACAACTGATGCACCGCTTCTACCTCATCATTATAGATAACCGTGTTCACGGTCAGGTAGGAACGAACGTTGTTTTCTTGGCAGATGCGGGTAATATTTTGTAAATCCTCATCCGTAAAATTGGCAGCGGAGCGGGAGCGCATGTTCATTTTGCCTATTCCGAAATAGACGGAACCGGCACCGGCATCAATGGCGGCAGCCAACGATTCATAAGAACCTACCGGTGACATGATTTCTATTGACATAGTTGTTTTTTTTGAGGTGCAAAGATAGTAAAAAAATCAAAAACGAGGGTAAGATTTTGGATTTTTTGCCGACAATAAGCAAATAAAAAATGGATGAAATCGTCTAAAAGGTGATAGTACGATGTTGTACGACAGTTTTATCAACTAAGGCAACAAAAATGGCAAATATGTGTCCTAAGAACTGTTTTAAAATAACCATTAAATTAAAAAGAATGAGAAAAATTGGGTTAGCCATCATATTTGCATTCGTAATGAATATGGCAGGCGCGCAGGCAGTTTGCAAAGCATTGTTTATCGGAAACAGTTACACTGCTGTCAATAATTTACCATTAACGATCTATCAATTAGCACTTTCTGTCGATGACACCTTAATTTATGAAAGTAGCACGCCGGGAGGGTATACTTTTAACAACCATCTCAATAATAGTACGACCACCTCATTAATTGAGCAAGGGAATTGGAATTATGTCATTTTGCAGGAGCAGAGCCAAAATCCGGCATTTCCGATCGGGCAAGTACAAACAGATGTTTTGCCATACGCGGCACAATTATCCGACCTGATTCGCCTGCACAATCCCGATGGAGAAGTGATGTTTTATATGACTTGGGGACGGAAGAACGGGGATGCCAGCAACTGTCCCTATTATCCACCGATATGTACGTATGAAGGAATGGATAGTTTATTGTATCACAGATATTTGCTCAT
Organism: Bacteroidales bacterium; assembly: GCA_023229985.1. GTDB lineage: Bacteria > Bacteroidota > Bacteroidia > Bacteroidales > WCHB1-69 > UBA1756. Next base: position 5,888 of record JALNYF010000045.1, read on the forward strand.
GGCTGAACTGAACAATGCAGCTGTTTCACCGGTCGGTGCGGTATGGCACTACATTCGCGACCATCACCCTGAAATAGAGTTATATAGTTCCGATGAAAGTCATCCATCCTTAGCCGGTACTTATGCGGCGGCGGCCACTTTTTATACCGTCTTGTTCAAAAAGAACCCAACCCTGATTACCAATAACTTAACGCTCGAAGCGGCAACGGCACAAACCATTCGCGAAGCCGCTGAAGTGGTAGTTTTTGATAGTCTCAACCGCTGGTTTGAATATGTAGAACTGAACGATACTGTCCAAATCCAAGACCAAAACCTGAACCACAATTTGCATATTTATCCCAATCCGTGTTATGATTATATTGATATAGAATCACCTTATTTAGAGGAAAATAATGTAACCATTACCATTTATAACAGCATTGGAATGAGGGTTAAAACGCAAAACAGCAATATGCAAGAAAGGCTGAGAATCTTCACTTCCAATATGCCACAAGGCTATTATATTATTGAGTTGTCGTCTCAAAGTATAACTCAAAGGAAGTCATTCATCAAAAAATAATCAGCTATACCGCTTTTGGGGATAAAATTTCAACTAAGTTATTGATAATAAACAATATCAATCATCACTATAATTACGGGAATTTTCGCGTATGCGGTCTTTTTCCTTAATACTTTCGCGTTTGTCGTACATTTTTTTACCGCGCGCCAAGGCTATATCCAATTTGGCATATCCATTTTCATTAATCCACATTCTTGTTGGGATAATGGTCATTCCCTTGTCATTCAATTTTGACATCAATTTCTTAATTTCCTTTTTATTAAGAAGTAATTTGCGGTCGCGTTTCGGTTCGTGATTGCTATAACTGCCATTAACATATTCGCTGATATGGAGATTATGGACCCAAAGTTCATTATCCTCGAAAGAGCAATAAGCATCGGTAAGGTTAGCTTTACCGGAACGAATAGATTTGATTTCGGTACCGGAAAGAACGATGCCGGCAGTCCAAGTGGAGATAAGGAAGTATTCAAATTCCGCTTTTCTATTTTTTATGTTGATGTTAGTAGTTATTTTTTTTTTCACAATTAGCTGATTTAATATGGCATATCACTTTGTTCAGAATCAGTGTTAAATCCGGCTTCGAGAGTCACGTATTCTTCATTGGGGGCAAGTCCCTGATGAGTAAAATCGGACGCGAAATCGCTTTCGATGTCATCAGTAAATTTGGTGTATTTGCTGATGAATCGAACCCGAACATCATCAATGGAGCCGTGGCGGTTTTTTTGAATCATAATATCGGCACGTCCTGCAGATGGACTTCCATCGCTAAAAGTCTCCAATTTATAATATTCGGGACGATAGATAAAGATTACTTGGTCGGCATCTTGTTCAATAGAGCCTGATTCACGCAAGTCTTGGAGCTGAGGGCGGTGGTCGCCACCGCGGGTTTCTACTTGACGTGACAACTGTGACAGTGCGATAACGGGTACATTCAAATCCTTGGCTAACGCTTTCAGTGAGCGGGATATTAAACTGATTTCTTGTTCGCGGTTTCCGATGCCTTTTCCTCTTGAATCTTTATCGCCACCGCCTTGCATTAATTGCAAGTAGTCAACAATAATCAACTGAATATCATATTTATGTTTTAAACGGCGGCACTTAGCACGCAAGTCGAAGATGGACAAAGCGGGGGTGTCGTCAATGATCAGTTTATTGGTATTGAGCGTGGATATTTTGTCCATTAATTGTGCCCATTCCGCTTCGTCCAATTTACCTTTGGAAATTTTTTCGGCGTTGATACCCGATTCAATGGCAAAAAGACGATGAGCCAACTGTGATGCAGACATTTCGAGGGAAAACAGGGCTACACTTTTGTTAAAGTCAATGGCGGCATTTCGTGCAATTGAAAGCACAAAAGAGGTTTTTCCCATACCTGGACGCGCAGCAATGATGATTAAATCGGAATTTTGCCAGCCGCCAATCTTCTCGTCGATGGCACGAATACCCGTTGGAACACCATGAAACCCTTTTTCTGACTGCATCTTAATAATCTCATCCAACGACTTCTCTATCACTGTTTTCAATTCTAAACTATCCCGACTAAAATTTTTCTCAACGACATTAAACAATTCTGTTTCAGCAGTATCCAATAAATCCAAAACATCTTTAGGATCATCGTAGGCTTTTTTCATGGATGAATTGCAAATGTTAATAAGCTCACGCAAAACAAATTTTTCCATCACGATGCGAGCGTGGTAAACGATATTGGCAGACGAAGCCACTTGAATGGTAAGTGAAGCAATATAAGAGGCACCCCCAACAAATTCCAACTTCTTTTCTGAACGCAAATAGTCGGTAACTGTAAGAATATCAATAGGTTTATTATCGCGAAACAAGGTATGAACAGCATCATAGATATATTGATGTTGCTCTTGATAGAACATATTGGCACGCAAAAAATCTGCAATATCCATAATCGCATCTTTGTCAATCATCAACGCTCCCAATACTGCTTTTTCAAACGGAATTGCCTGCGGTATTAATTTTCCGGTAGTTCCCAACGCCGATTCGATGGTATTATAGGAGAATCTTTTCTCTGTTTTTTGCTCAGTAGTTTGCTCATTTGCCATGTTAAATGTTCATTATTTGAATGTTATACATAAATAAAATTTCCGAAAACGATGGTTGCAAAGATAGCTATTTATATCTACTATCCTACCATTTTTTTTAAAAAAAGAACAATTATTTGTCATCTATTTGAGAATCAACCTGCAATTTTATCAACAGCTTATTTTGTCAATAAAGCATGTCTCAAAATAGCTGACAAAAAAAAACTCCGATGCTTGAATCCATCGGAGTTTTCAGTTTTCCTATTAATAATTAGTAACGATAGTGGTCGGCTTTGAATGGTCCATTTTGATTAACGCCGATATAATCGGCTTGTTTTGGGGTCAAATGGGTTAATTTTACGCCGATTTTGGCAAGGTGCAAACGAGCCACTTCTTCGTCCAAATGTTTGGGTAAACGATAAACGCCCACTTCGTAGTGGTTGGTCCAGAGTTCAATTTGAGCCAACGTTTGGTTGGTGAAAGAGTTGCTCATCACAAATGACGGGTGACCGGTAGCGCAGCCTAAGTTTACCAATCTGCCTTCTGCCAAGATGAAAATAGAGCGACCATCGGGGAAGATATATTCATCCACTTGCGGTTTGATATTTCTTTTTTTAATATTCGGCATTTTTTCAAATTCGGTAACTTGAATTTCGTTATCAAAGTGACCGATATTGCAAACGATGGCTTGGTCAGCCATTTGAGCGAGATGGTCAGCGCGAATCACGTCACAATTTCCGGTAGTCGTTACATAGATATTCCCTTCGCCGAGTGTTTCTTCCACGGGTTTAACTTCAAATCCTTCCATAGCGGCTTGCAAAGCACAAATGGGGTCAATTTCGGTAACGATAACGCGGGCACCGTAAGAGCGCATTGATTTAGCACATCCTTTACCCACATCGCCATAACCACAAACAACCACCACTTTTCCGGCAATCATCACGTCGGTAGCGCGTTTAATACCATCGGCTAACGATTCGCGGCAGCCGTAAAGGTTATCGAATTTTGACTTGGTGACGGAATCATTAACATTAATGGCAGGCACTAACAATTCGCCTCTTTCCATCATTTGATATAAACGGTGAACGCCAGTAGTGGTTTCTTCGGAAACACCGCGCCAATCGGCAACGGTTTTGTGCCAACGTTGCGGGTCGATTGCCAAAATCCCTTTAAGGGTATTCAAGATGACACTTTCTTCGTGAGATTGTGCCGGTTTATCTAAAATAGAGGGGTCTTTTTCTGCTTGATAACCTTTGTGTATCAACAAAGTAGCGTCGCCGCCATCATCTACTATCAATTGAGGACCTTTGCCGCCGGGGAATGACAAGGCTTGGCTGGTACACCACCAATAATCTTCCAAAGACTCGCCCTTCCACGCAAAAACAGGAACACCTGAAGCAGCAATAGCTGCCGCCGCGTGGTCTTGAGTAGAGAAGATGTTGCAACTACACCATCTGACATCGGCACCCAATTTTACTAATGTTTCAATTAAAATGGCAGTTTGAATGGTCATGTGCAATGAGCCCATAATCCGCACGCCTTTCAACGGCTTCATTTCGCCATATTTTTCTCTTAATGCCATCAAACCCGGCATCTCTTTTTCGGACACTTCGATTTCTTTGCGTCCCCAATCAGCTAACTTGATGTCAGCAACTTTGTACTTTAATTCGCAATCAGTCATAATTTTCTGTTTATAATTCATTAAAAATTTTAGCCGGCAAAATTAGCATGATTTTTTGAATTACTTCATTTTCTGCACAATATTTTGCATAATTTATTGAACAAACCGGAAATGATGACAGCAATATCTAGGTGTGACCGTTTTTTAAAAATTGCGGTAAATCATTAAATAAAAGAAAGTTACAATACTTGAAATTGATTATTTATCGAATTTCTCTTTATAATAGAGCTTAAACATGCTATAAAAATTACGTATATCAGACACTGACAATAGGCAGTCTCGCAAGTGTAAACCGCTGTGTTTCAGAAAAAACACGATTAAGAAAGCCGCATTGGCGATGTATGCGCAGCTGGTAGTAATGGCGGCACCGTAAATTTCGAATCTCGGGATGAGCGTAAAACCCAACGAAAAAGTAAAAAACAGTCCGCAAAGTGCAGAATAGGTATTCATTTGATATTTCCCAATTCCGGAATAGTAGTGCCCCATTATCATATAGACGCTGTACATGAGAGTTCCGGGAGCCAAAATTCGGATAAGGGGTGGAACGCCGCCAAACTCAGGACCAAACATCCAAATATAGAAAGAAGAGGGAAATAATGCCAAAACCAACATTCCGGCGGTAGAGAAAGCAATACAAATTTTAGTCAAATCGAGGGTAAGGCGTTGAGAATAGACAGGGTCGTCGGAATTGGCAATGCGCGCATATTGCACCAACGCAATGCTCCGGCTGATAATCCATATTGCCTCCGCCAATGAAACCGCGATTGAAAAAACCCCCGTTGTCCCGGGATCTATATAAGACGCTAACAAATAATAACTTAAACGCAAATTGAAAAATTGGACAAAATGCCCGGTCTGATTAAGAATCCCAAACTTAAACAAATCGCTAACGACGGGTTTATATTCCTTCCATGAATGAAGAATGACCTTTCTAAAATCCTTTCGGAGCAAAAGCAATCCTCCTAACCAGCTTCCCCCGTATGCCACATATAGTGCTATAATATAAGCATTTACATTCTTCATGCCACATAAAAAGTAGCATATTGCCAAGGCGGACAAGATGGCGATGGGCTGAAAAAGATTCAAATAATTTGCCTCTTTCACACGCTCCTTCCCGATTAAAATGGTAACATTTACCGCATTTAAAGAAGCAAAGATGGACAAAATTCCGATATTGATAGTAAAATCCAAGGATAAAGCGTGATAAAAAATCGGAACAATACACGCTGAAATCAATCCTATCAATATCGACCAAATGTAAGTAGGCAGAATAAGTTTTGAAAAAGAGTGCTTGGGCGTTAAAAATACCAAGCTGCTACCGCTCACAATATCGGAAAAAATAAGAATAAAAGTGATGGTGGTCAATAATAACGATTGTTCACCCTTTCCCACATCACCCACCGCTTGCGAAATAACAGCAGCGATTGCAAAATTAAGCAATGCTCCCAAGAATTTCGTGCCAAACGTATTGATTATCTTCTTAAACACTTTATATTCAATTATTTAGTATAAATCATCTATATTTCCCTTACCTTCGCGCAATATCTCAATTTCACCGGAAGTACAATCTACCACTGTGGAGGGGATATTGTCGCCATAGCCGCCATCAATAACCATATCGACCAAGTTTTCGTATCTTTCGTAGATAAGTTCGGGGTCAGTGGTATATTCCACTACCTCATCATCATCTTTTACGGAAGAGGACAATATCGGATGTCCGAGTTCTTTAACAATTTCTCTGATAATAATATTGTCAGGAATTCTGATTCCGATGGTTTTTTTATTACTTTGAATAATTTTCGGGACGTTGTTATTGGCTTCCAGAATGAACGTATAAGGACCCGGCAGCACTTTTTTCATTATCTTGAAGACATTATTGCTGATAGGTTTCGTAAAATCGGAAAGATGACTTAGGTCGGAGCAGATAAACGAAAGAGCCGATTTTTTTTTGCGTTCTCCCAAGATGTCGGCAATGCGTTCAATGGCTTTTGTTTTAAAAATATCGCACCCGATTCCATAAATGGTGTCAGTCGGATAGATAATTATTCCCCCGTTTTGCAAACAATTCACTGCCTTTTGTATTTCGCGTGGGTTAGGATTTTCGGGGTATATTTTTAAAAACATAATTACTGTAAATAAAAGAGGGTAAGTTACTTATATCGCATCGCTACAACCAATGTACCCTTGCTGCATTCCTGCCCTGGGGGAGTTAAAAGGGAGCAGATCGTACAAGACTTACCCGGCTGCAAAAGTACATTTTTTTTTCATTTCTCCATTATTTTTTATTAAAAATTTTTCAGCATCAGATGCGCGTCCGCCATTGCAGCTTATATTATTTATAAAATGTTACAAATCAATATTTTAGATAAATACTCAAATCATTATTGCTGATTCGTTGCCAACTGATCGTCTGCGATTCGCTTTTTCAGCCAATGCACATACTCATTATTTGGATAGGCCTTTTGCAAAGAATTATAAATAAACTGCAAAAGTTCCGCATCTTCTTTTTCTGCAAAGAAATGTGCATTATTGTATTTTTGATAAAAGGCAATTATCACTACCAACGACTGACTATTATTTTTGATAAAACTCCTTAAGAAATTAGTATGATGTATCTTTAACGAATTGTAGCATCTTTCAATTTCGGCATGAATGGAATCATCGTCCGTGCTTTGATAAATGCTCAACAAATAATCGGTAGAATCAATAAACAGGCGGAGTTGGCGGTCTAAATCGCACATTTTGACGGCATCGTCGGCACCGGAAACGGAATAATGAGCAATCAGATCATCGGCATCCGCGCTAAAATGAATTTTTTCGCCACGCCGCGCCAATGTCATCAGCGCATTCTCATTACTCAAACCTATTTGATAAAATGCCGGTTCCGCATCCTTTGTGGGCAACGAAATAGAAAACATTCCATTTTTAATCTTAACAGAATCAAGTAAAACCAATTGTTCTTGGTCTAATTTAGAAAAATAAAGATACTTTCCGTCACCTCCACGAAGGTCACCTTCCAGAACGATCACATCCTTTTTTTGGCAAGAAAACAATAAGAAAGCGCAAAAACAGAAATAAAAAACAGCCCTTTTTTTCATCATAAATAACGAATATAAAATAGGTTGCAAAATTACAACAAATTCAATAAAAAGAATAGGTCGGTGTTAATAAAATATGTAATTTTGCAGCTTAATTCAAAAACATAAAAAACTATGGAAAATCCAACATTAGAACAAAAAGTGATCTCGATAATTTCGCAAGTTCGTCCTTATTTACAAGCAGATGGCGGAGATATTGAATTTGTGGAACTGACTGCCGACAACATCGTAAAAGTGAAATTACAAGGTGCATGCGGCTCATGTCCTCACGCAAAAATAACCTTAAAACAAGGAGTTGAAGCCACTTTACAACAACATCTGCCGGAAATAAAAGCTGTTGAAGACGTTAATTTAGGTTTTTAATCAGTTTTATTATGGGATTAAAATGTGGAATTATCGGTCTTACCAACTGCGGTAAGACGACAATGTTCAATTGTATTTCGAACACGAAAGCAGCCATTACTGACTTTGCATATAGTACCAATAAATCCAATATTGGCGTTTGCTCTGTTCCGGATGAACGTTTGGCAAGTATCAATACCTTTATTCAAGCCGACAAATTGATTTATGCAACGGTTGATGTGGTGGATGTTCCGGGGTTGGCAAAAGGAGCAAGTCAGGGCGAGGGAATCGGGAACAGTTTTTTGGCAGATATACGCCAATGTGACGCGCTGATTCACGTACTTCGTTGCTTCGACAACCCTAACCTGCCCCACGTGGAAGGCTCCATAGACCCGGCAAGAGATATTGAAATTGTGGAATTTGAACTACAAGTGAAAGACTTGGAACAAATCGACCGGAAAATTCAAAAAGTAGAAAAAGCAGCCAAAGTCGGGGATAAAAATGCAAAAAAAGACTTGGAAGTACTCTTGAAATATAAAGCACATTTGGAGAATTTCCAAAATGTGAGAACTTTAGATGCCTCCGACGATGAAAAAGCCGTCGTCGCCGATATGATGCTCCTGACCGACAAACCCGTGCTTTTTGTTTGTAATGTAAATGATGAAGACTTGAACGGAAACCAATATGTGGAGCAAGTTCGAGAAACATTAAAAGGCCAAAACTGCGAAATCATCACCATCGCCGGTAAGTTAGAATCAGAAATTGCAGAATTGGAAGACGAAGAAGACAGAATGGCATTTTTAACCGATGTCGGCTTAACGGAACCCGGTGTCAACAAAGTGATTCGCGCTGCCTATCAATTGCTGAATCTTATCTCTTTCTTCACCGTTGGCGGGAAAGAAAACCGCGCGTGGACGATTCACAAGGGAATGCTAGCCCCACAAGCCGCCGGTGTTATCCACAGCGACTTGGAACGTGGCTTTATTCGCGCCGAAGTTATCAAATATGATGACTTAAAAAGACTTGGCTCCGAACTCAAATGCAAAGAAGCCGGAAAACTTTCCGTAGAAGGGAAAAACTACGAAGTTCAGGACGGCGACATCTTACATATTCGCTTCAACGTTTAGTATCAATGAATTATGGGATTGTCACAAAAGCTTAATTTGAAACAAACTCAGCGGATTGAACTATCCAAAATCATGCTGATGAACTTGATTCAAACGCCGAATATGGAACTCGACGAATTGATAAAAAAAGAAATTGACGATAATCCTGCCCTTGAAATTGACCACGAAACTACTGATAATGAATTAGATATATCGGAAAATCAACCCGATGGCGAATTTTCGGATCTACATTCTGCAGATGACGACAATGCCGACGATTGGGATTCGGCAGATTACGATCGTTTTCATTATCCTGAGAATGAACCACGCTACGAACGCCCGGTAGTTGCCGACAACTCCTTCCGCGAATCCCTACTCATGCAAGTTGGCGAACTAAATATTTCCGAAAAAGAAAAAGAGATTGCCAATTACATCATCGGGAACTTAGATGATGACGGATATTTGAGACGCGAAAATCAATCTATCAGCAACGACTTGCTGATGCAGTATAATATTCAAGCTTCCTCCGAAGATATAGAACATATTATTATTCACGTTATTCAGTCATTAGACCCCTCCGGCGTGGGAGCACGAAATCTTCAAGAATGTCTTTCTATTCAACTCCGGTACCTACAACTTGCTCAAAACGATATGGTTATAAATCAAGCCCGCTGCATTATTGACCATTATTTCAACGATTATTCTAAAAAAAAATACGATAGAATTCTGAAACAGGAAAATATTTCGGAATCAGAATTAAATGATATTCACGATATTATCCGCAAATTGGATCCATCGCCGGGCGGCAGCAGCACACTTCCCAAATACGTTACGCCCGATTTTGTCATTACCATCGAAGAAGGCAAGTTACTCCTTAACCTCGCCAACCCATACGTTCCGAAATTGAAAATCAATAAAGAGTATCTCGATTTATACCAACTCTATCGTTCCAAAAAAAATAAAGAAGCGATGGAATTTGTAAAAAAGAATATCGACAACGCCAATAGTTTCATCGCGGCACTACCGGAACGTAATAGAACTATGTATTTGGTAATGAATGAGATAATGAGATTCCAAGAGCAATTTTTCCTGACCGGCGATTCGAAACAACTTCATCCGATGGTTTTGAAAGACATCGCCGAGAAAATTGGAGTAGATATCTCCACCGTTTCGCGCGTAACGGGACGCCGTTATGTGCAAACTCCGTTTGGCACGTTATTATTAAAAAACCTATTTTCCGAAGCCGCAAACGCCGAAGATGGAATCTCTTCTAATGCTATTAAGCAAGCATTAACGGAACTCGTTAATAATGAGGATAAAAACAAGCCATACACAGACGAAAAGCTTTCGAAATTATTAGAAAATCGAGGTTATAACATCTCGCGCCGAACGGTTGCCAAGTATCGCGAACAACTCGGAATATCAGCTACTTCCATTAGAAAACAATAAGTTATGACAACAGATTGGCAACAACGAACGCGGCTGCTGATGGGCGAAGTAAATTTGCAGAAATTACAATCCATGCACGTGCTGGTAGTTGGCTTGGGCGGTGTGGGAGCATACGCCGCAGAAGAACTCTGCAGAGCCGGAATCGGAGAAATGACGATCATTGATGCTGACATTGTGGAAGATACAAATCGCAATCGCCAATTATTAGCCCTTACCTCCACCATAGGCAAACGCAAAACCGATGTAATGGCAGAACGTCTTTTGGATATTAACCCTGAAATTAAACTTCATAAAATTGCGGAATTTATTCGAGATGAACGAACCGTGGAAATTCTGAAACAATCTCATTATGATTATGTTGTGGATGCCATTGATTCTTTGTCGCCGAAAGTTTTCCTGATTTATCATGCCCTTCAGCAAAATCTGAAAATCGTTTCGGCAATGGGAGCCGGCGGGAAGACAGACCCCACACTGGTCCAAATTGCCGATATTAAAAAATCATATCAATGCCGATTGGCGCATGCCATTCGCAAACGGCTTCACAAAATGGGAATCCATAGCGGTTTTCAAGTCGTCTTTTCACCGGAAATAGTTCAAAATGAATCTGTTATCATTGATTCAGAACCGGAGAAGAACAAATTATCCACAGTGGGGTCGATTTCCTATATGCCGGCAATTTTCGGTTGTATGGCTGCATCGGTCGTCATCCGCGACAGTTTGCGATAGCCGCGAGTTGGTTTATGGTGGTGTTCTTTTTAGGCGAATTATGATTCATCATGGATTTCAAAACTCGTATTCGTTTCGGTTTAAGTCAAAAACTATGTTATAAATCGAGCAGTATTTCAAAAAACGAATAAAAAATCATTTAAGGTATTAATAGTTTAAAAAATTCTTATAACTTTGCACGTTCAAAAATTAAGGACAAGATACTGATAAAAAAATAGTTACTATATTATTACAACAATTAAATATAAATATTATGAAAAAATTCGATCCAGCAACGAACATTCAATTTGCAAACGGATTGGGAGAATCCCGTGGTGTAAACCCTTCTATTTGCGATAGTGCCACCTTCACTTTTGATAAAGCCAAAACGATGACCGATACTTTCCATGGAGAGACTGAAGGCTATTTTTTGTATTCAAGACATTGGAATCCAAGTAATTTAGCATTATGTACAGCCTTAGCTGCGATGGAAGGTACAGAAGCAGCATGGGCTACCGGCTCCGGCATGGCAGCTATCACTTGTGCCATTCTTCACGAAGTTCAATCCGGTGACCACATTGTTGCCAGCATGACCACATACGGTGGTACGTTTGCCTTTATCAACAACTATTTGAAAAAATTCAACATCGAAGCTTCTTTTG
>JALNYF010000046.1 GCA_023229985.1 Bacteroidales bacterium
GAAACAATTCCCGGAGCGAAGGTTATCCACTCTTTTTCTATTTTCCATTGGTGACGTTTCCACATCCAATTGACGATAGATTGGTAGAATCCGTCAGTATGATAGAAGTAGCCTAAGATGGGGTGTTCCAATCTTTTTTTCAAGGCATTGACCACAAAATCGGGCGTTTTGAAGTCCATATCGGCGACCCACATGGGCAGAAGATCGTCGCTGCCAAAAATTTGCAGATTGATGTCATATTTCAGACTTCCCGTATTTTGTCGGGGGATTACCTCATCGAAGTTATATTTCATGGTTAATCAGCCATTAGAATCTCTAATATTTTGATAGCGCAATCGCTGATGATGGATCCGGGACCGAAGATAGCGGCTGCACCTGATTTGTAAAGGAAGTCATAATCTTGGGGAGGGATAACGCCGCCGACAATAACGATAATATCTTCGCGACCTAATTTTTTCAATTCTTCAATCACTTGGGGCACTAATGTTTTGTGACCTGCGGCGAGGGAAGAAACGCCCAATACGTGAACGTCGTTTTCAACTGCTTGTTTGGCGGCTTCTGCTGGGGTCTGGAAAAGGGGACCCATATCAACGTCAAAGCCGATGTCGGCATACCCTGTAGAGACGACTTTTGCGCCGCGGTCGTGACCGTCTTGTCCCATTTTGGCAATCATAATGCGGGGACGACGTCCCTCTTTTTTTGCGAATGTGTCTGCTAAGGAGCAGGCTTTTTTAAAAGATTCGTTATCTTTTTGTTCTGAACTATACACGCCGGTAATTAAATTAATTTTTGCTTTATAACGACCAAATACTTTTTCCATTGCCATTGAGATTTCTCCCAAGGACGCGCGTTTGCGGGCAGCATCCAACGACAATGCCAATAAATTTCCTTGTCCGGTTTGTGCGCACTCGGTAATTGCATTTAAAGCAGCCTGAACTTCGTCATTGTTGCGTTCTGCTCTCAATTTTGCCAATCGTTTAATTTGTGCATCGCGAACCACCGTATTATCGACTTCTAAGGTTTCAATGGGGTCTTCTTTTTCCAATCTGTATTTATTGACGCCCACGATGGATTCGATGCCGGAGTCGATTTTTGCCTGTTTACGGGCAGCGGCTTCTTCGATACGCATTTTGGGAATACCGGTTTCTATGGCTTTTGCCATACCGCCCAAAGATTCAATTTCTTCGATATGTTTCCAGGCGCGTTGCGCAATTTGATGGGTCAGTGTTTCCACATAATAGGAGCCCGCCCACGGGTCCACGGATTTGCACACCTTGGTTTCTTCCTGAATATAAATTTGAGTATTTCTTGCAATACGGGCGGAGAAGTCAGTGGGTAGGGCGATGGCTTCATCTAACGCATTGGTATGTAGGGATTGTGTATGACCTAAAGCGGCACCCATTGCTTCGATACAAGTACGGGTTACATTATTGAACGGGTCTTGTTCGGTAAGTGACCAGCCGGACGTTTGGCAGTGGGTACGAAGTGCGAGTGATTTCGGATTTTTCGGGTGGAATTGGTTCACGATTTTCGCCCACAGCATACGGGCAGCTCTCATTTTGGCAATTTCCATAAAGTGGTTCATGCCGATGCCCCAGAAGAAGGAGAGGCGGGGGGCAAAATCATCGATATCCATGCCTGCGTTGATACCGGCGCGGAGGTATTCCAAACCGTCAGCCAGCGTGTAAGCCAACTCAATATCGCAAGTCGCACCGGCTTCTTGCATGTGATAGCCGGAGATTGAAATAGAGTTAAATTTTGGCATGTTTTTAGAAGTAAATTCAAAAATGTCGGCAATAATTTTCATCGAAGGAAGGGGCGGATAAATATAGGTGTTCCGCACCATAAATTCCTTTAAAATATCATTTTGAATCGTACCTGTCAGTTTTTCCATCGGCACGCCTTGTTCTTCTGCAGCCAATATATAGAACGCCAAAATCGGCATGACGGCACCGTTCATAGTCATTGAAACGGACATTTTGTCTAAAGGAATTTGGTCGAAAAGAATCTTCATATCCAAGATGGAATCGACAGCAACACCGGCTTTCCCAACATCGCCCAACACTCTTTCATGGTCAGAATCGTAGCCGCGATGGGTAGCCAAGTCAAAAGCAATAGAGAGCCCTTTTTGACCGGCAGCTAAGTTACGGCGATAGAAGGCATTAGATTCCTCTGCCGTAGAGAAACCGGCATATTGACGAATGGTCCAAGGTTTATTGACATACATGGTAGAATAGGGACCCCGCAAAAATGGGGGCAGTCCGGCGGCGTAGTTCAGGTGTTCCATTCCCTCTAAATCCTCTTTCCCATAAACCGGTTTCAGCGGAATCTGTTCGGCGGTCATTCTGTCCAAATCAATGTGGTTTTCCTTTGCCCAATCTTCAAAACTTTGTTTTGTTTTCGGAGCAGTTTTGTGGTTTATTTTACTAAAATCAGGTCGCATAACGCTACTATTATTAATTATTTTTTCAGGGTGCAAATGTACATGTTTTTTTCAAACTCTAAAAATTGTTTTTTTATTTATTCTAATAAACATATTACAGAGTTAGCGGTTATTATTTCATAAAAAACAGATTATAATGAAAAAAAATTATGGTATTGTCACTTTCCTTTCTCAACCGATGACCTTATTAGGTGACATTATTAAAGTTGGAATGAAAGCTCCTGATTTTCAGGTGGTTAATAAAGAATTAAAAAATGTTAATCTGCATGATTTTGAAGGTAAGATTCGTGTAATTTCCGCTGTTCCTTCTATTGACACGGGGATTTGCGATTTACAGACACGCAGATTTAATGAAGAAGCCTCCAAGATGAAGGATGTTGCCTTCTTGTCGGTTTCATGTGATTTACCGTTTGCACTCAATCGTTACTGTGGGACTGCGGGCATTGACAATATTGTAATGCTTTCCGACCATTTAACGACGGACTTTGGTCTTAAATATGGGTTTTTAATTGAAGAATTGAGAATTCTTACGCGCGGTATTATCATTATCGACAAAGATAACACCGTGAAATATGTCCAAATTGTCAAAGAAATTGCTGGACACCCCGACTATGATAAGGCGATGGAACAGTTGCGTGAAATGATTCGATAATTTTGATTCATTAGGAAAAATTTTTGAAGAAAGAAAAAGGAATTGATTTTCTTTTTATTCCAAATTTCATCTCAATGCTCAAATTGACCTCTTTTTTCATCATGAAAACTGAGTAAATTTTTGATTTGTTTAAATTATGATTTTTAAATAATTGAATTGTTATTCAGTTACTTACTATTTGTTTTGGCAAAAAATGACGAAATGATTATCAAATCGGATATTACGATTGTATCTTTGCTGCACATTTATCGCTGATAAAATTAACTCTATTAAAAACTCTCAAAGCTGCTTGTGCTATGTTATCGCTACTCATAAAAATTTTATTAACTCTTATTGTGTTTTGTTTGAATGAGGTATCCATTATAATAAAATACGGGAAAGCGATACTTGGCATCTGCATTTTTGTTGGTGGGGGCTGTTTCCAAACGATGGGTCAAAATGGTTTTACTGTCATATGTAGTGAATCGCTCCATTCATCCTATTGCTACGGGCAGCCCTTTTTCCGACAATATGGAATAAAACTTCTTGTCAGTGAGGCACTTGAGCAATCATATCTTTTAACAGACACAGTCATTATAGAAATATGTGAACATGACATTTACCATGACTATGGACTTGAATATGTAGAGACAACTGCGCCCGGTTTCTATGAGGAGAAGCGTTACTCACACGAGGGGGCCAATCATTATGATAGTATTTTTGTACATCGCTTGACAATACATCCGATCTATCGGCGCGTGGATACGTTATTGTTGTTTGCCGATGATTTGCAAGGTTATTCCGTGGGATTAAACGAATATAACGGCTATTCGCAATTTGGATGTGACAGCATTACTCAGATGATGGTATATGGAATTAGTTGTGCTGAGAATTACGATGCAACCGCGCAATATGGGGAGCAAGATGTTGTGCTCGAAGACATAGCCGGACCGGTGATTACGCCCTTTTCCCCCGATATTAGAACTTCTCTTAGCAGAGCTGCTATCATTCGTGTTGGAGAGACGGAACAGCTGACTTGGTATATTATTCTGTCTGATGATACCGTGAATTGCACCCAAAATATACATGTTGCTTACCCACCGTGCGGGAGTGATTATACGGCTACCGATGGTGATGGGCATATCTATCCGACCATAAGAATTGGTGCCAACTGTTGGTTACGGAAAAACTTATCCTCCCAACACTATGTACAAGATGGAAGAGCCATTGCAAAAGTCGGAATTTATCAATCTGATATGATGCCGGATACAACATCAAATTTAGAGAATTTTGGACGCTTATATAGTTGGTACTCAGCTATTGGCATCCGAGAAAATAGTAATGATATTCCGATAAGTACACCGAATGGAGAAATACAGGGAATATGTCCCAACGGATGGCATATTCCCAACATGGCAGAATTGTCATCATTGAATTGCTGTTCAGCTATTGCATTAAAAAACAATATCTTATGGATTGGAGAAGCCACGAATGAGAGCAATTTTTCGGCTTTGCCGGCGGGTTCGTTCAATTCTGTAAAAGATAGATATGAGTATATTCGCTCCCATACTTTTTTATGGTCAAGTGAATCTGATTCGCCACTATCTGCTTGTACAGCTGCATTAACATACTACTGCGATCAATCGCTGATTCTAAACCAACGTAGTAAAAATGACCGATGTAGTGTACGATGCGTAAAAAACTAAATAATAGTATTATTAATCAATATTAAATTATGAGAAGAAAATTATTAATTTTATGTATCGTGTGGCTAATCAGTTTATCCGGTATGGCTCAATCACTACCCAAAATGTCGTTTCAGGCAGTCGTGCGTAATGCCAACAATGAATTAATTACCAACGCAAGCGTTTCTGTCACTGTTTCTTTTATCAATTTTTCGCCGTCGGGCACCGTCGTCTATTCGGAAGCACACAATGTGCGCAGTAATCAAAACGGTTTAATCTCTTTGTTGGTTGGTGACGGCTCTGTTTTGTCGGGGAGCATGGAAGAAATTATCTGGAATGATACCTATATCAAAACCGAAATTACTGCTGACGGCTATACCGTAACAGATACCAAACCGGCGACGGCAGTTCCTATTGCCTTATATGCAGAAAACATCCCACTTCAAGCCCTGCAAGAGCACTTGGGGAGCACGGATTTGGTCTCAGGCGAAGAACTTCGCGATACACTTTCAAACTACATGACCCAAGAAGCCGCTCAAAACTATTTCGATAATAATAATAATGTCACTGCCGACAGACTTTATGACACGCTGAGGTATTATGTGATGACGCAGGCAATGAGTAGCACTTTGCAAAATATTTCCGAACAATTATCTGATTTACAATCTATTAAAAATAAAGTTGATGAATTTACAATACCCTCGTCACCCAATAATACTTTTACGCTCACCTATTCTCCATTAACAGAGAGAGAGGTCTTAATGTATATCAACGGCATTTTTGTCAGCACCTCCGCTTTCACTTATTCCGCTAATCAACTAATATATATCCCGACCAATAACGGAAACAAGACTTTGGTTGCCAATGACAGAATACAAATCTATTACTATTATCAAAGATAACTTGAAATGAAAGGGATAAGAATCATAATCTTTTTATTGATGGGGATAAGTTGCATGAGTATGACCGCACAAGTTGCCGGTATTTCAAAAAACGGAGATAATGCGACTCTCGCCAAACCGTTTCTTGACCAATACGGCACATCCCAAGAGTATCCGCGACTGGGCAAAAACGGGCATATTCTGTATTACCCGGCGTTGATAAGTACCGATTCCATCAAATTAGATGAAGTAGTTGGAACCCAAGCCAATGTCTTTGCACACATCAGCTTTGATGGCTGGTCGTCAGTCACTGCACGCGGTTTTGACTATAGTATTTACGAAAATTTCTCTCCTTATACCCGAATCAGCTGTGGCAGAGGTAGCGGAATTTACAATTACGTTTTAACTTCATTAGCACAGAATACAACTTACTATGTAAGAGCATATTCCCAAAATTCGACCGGCTATTCTTATGGCAGTGCAATCAGCATAGCCACTCCCATGGGAAGAGTTGTTGCCGGAAATATGACTATGACCTCGGTTCAGCAAAATGCCGTTGGTGTGCGGATTCCGATTACGCAGTCGGGTGGTGGGACAATCGCCGCTAACATTTGTGCCTTTCCGAATGACAATTGGGATCCTGCTGAGGCAATTTGCACAATGAACCCGGCAACCTCAACTTTTCCTATCAATGCCACCATTCGCAACCTAAATGGAAACACAAGTTACTATCTACGTGCCATCGTCTTCAATCGCGATTATTCAGACACGACTTATGCCCAAGTCCATACCCTTTCCGATCTTACAATGGCTATTGTTAGCGAAAATGGGAATCCTATTATCAAATGTAACGACAGCACGGTGAGTCGATATTCAGCCATTTTGTCCGGTACAGACCCCAACAAAGAACTCTATCAGTTTAGCTGGACGACTTCGTCAGACAGCGGAACTGCGGACGGAAATACTTTCACTATTCATCACAGCCAAATCGGAAGCTGTGTAATATCTGTCAAAGCCTACTATTTAGCAGATACGATTCGGAAGCAAATAACGGTAAGTATACAAAATCCGATCATTGCGGTGCCCACCTTTTGCGAAGATGAATTTGTGGCTACCGTTTCCATTGGAAATTATAATGCAACAAACTATCATTCAGTTGTTTGGATAAATAGTAATCACGAAGTCGTGGGAACGGGAAGGGAGTTGAGCAGATTCCCCGGTGGCGAATATAAAGTGATAGTCACCACGAGTCAAAATTGTGTTTATGAAAAAAATGTATGGATGGGCAAACGGATTACTAACTGTCCTATTGCCTCTGAACCAACATTGGCAACTGAAAAAGCTCATTTGGAAGAGGGTGTTTGGCTGTTGGATTCCGTTGCAGACCACGAAGGAAATTGGTATGCAGTGACGGCTATTGGCAATCAATGCTGGACAAGGCAAAATCTGAGAACGATCACTTCTCCCAAGACCGGAGAATCTTTTTATCATGATCCGAATGTAACAGGACGCAGTGAGCTCATATTTCCTTTGGTAAAATATAAAAGCTACGACATTTCACAATTCCCTAAATACGGATTATTATATAACTTACCGGCGGCATTAGATACAACACTTAGTTGGGGCTGTATTAATGTGCCGGTAAACTATCGCGGCATCTGCCCGGAAGGATGGCATCTGCCCAAAATAGAAGAATTTGACATTTTGCATAATTATGTTGCGCGACAAAAGGACTCGGTAACCCCCATTCTCCCACCCTTTGAGTTTGAAACCGGTTGTCTTGGTACTTCAATTCCGATTCCAGAGCGCTTGTTTGAAGAGTGTAACCCCGATTTACGTAGAAACTATCTATATGATTATCATAATTTTAGCGCACTAAAACATCAAGCATTATTCTGGACATCTTCGAAAGCGAATACAGATAAGAATAAAATTATTTTCCTTGAATCGGATTGTTTAAATAAATATAATTATATACGAACTAGTTCTTTGGCAGTCAGATGTATAAGGAATGAGTGAAAAGCGGGCACAATATCGTGATACTTCATTTCAAAAGATATTTGCAGCTGTGGGGAAAGGTAAACACTAATAATTGGTTGGAATAGTGTCGGGATTGATTTCCAAGATACGGCGGTTCGAGCGAGGGCGGAGAATTATTTCCTTCTTTTCGGGAGCTTTTGCAATCGTATCTTTTGCCGGAACGGTCTTTGCGAAAACGGTTTGATGCTCATTTTTGGGTGCGATAACAACAGGATCCGATTCTATGGTTGCACTTTCCTGCAAATTATTTTTCTCTTCATTTTGAGATAATGAATCGGTCATAAACATTTCTGCTGTTGGCTCAATTTGAGGCACGGTTGAGGTTACCGTTTCCATAGTATTTTGATTTTGAACATGTTGATATATAAAATATCCACCGGTGGAAAGCACTGCCACCGAAGAAACGGCAATAGCTATCCACTTCGCCACAGCGAGTTTGGCGATGCCTGCATGATGCACATAACTGCGCCATGCTTTGGCAGAATAAGCGTACTGCTTACTCTCTATTTTTCCTTTGATTAATTCGTCAAACTGGTCAGACATTTTTTATATCATTTTGGTAATCAATTCCTTTAATTTTGTTCTGGCGAAGTTAAGATGCCAATGTGAGGTTCCTTCTTTCATATCCAATATTTTTGAAATTTCGGCGTGCGAATAATTTTCAAAAACGTACATATTAAATACGTTTCGGGAGGTGGGCGGCAACTTCTGTATCAAGGCAAGTAACTCATCGGCTGACATTTTGGAAATGGCTTTGTTTTCGTCAAAAGTGGCAATTTCAACTTCCGGAACCACTTCGTAATTAACCGTTTGCACTAATGTCTTGTACTTTCGTTGATAGTCAATTGCGGCATTTACCATCACACGTTTCATCCATGCTTCTAAAGAACCTTCGTCGGTGTATTTATCAAGATTCGCAAAAATCTTCATAAAACCCTCATTCAACATATCTTGAGCTTCATCAGAGTTATTGGCGTAGCGCATACAAACCGCCGTCATCTTTCCGTAATACAACTTGAATAACTTGTGTTGTCCCTTTCTACTGTTAGACAAACACGCAGCAATCAGTTGCTGTTGTTCTTCTCCCTTTAGTTTGGTCGGTTCGTACATAAGATAATAACGTGTAATTTTTTAAAATCTTGGGTCTGTCTTCGAAATTTTTAGAAATTTTCTCTAAAATCTCGTTTCATATTATATTTAAGGTCTTGTAATACAGATGCTTTTACATTGATTGTAAAACTCCAGCCTCTGCGCATGCCAAACGGAATCCAATTGAACCGCATTTCCCAGCAATGCAAATCTCGGTACACATCTAACGATGTGTAAGACAGGTCTTTCTGCGTAAAATCATAACCGGTGGTAAACCCGATTTTCCATTTTTTGGTAATGTTGATGTCCCCACTGATATTCAATGTCTGAATAATATTTCCGTTATACTTTTTGGCAGCCGTTTCTTCTGTAATTCCCATTCGCTGATAATGTAGCGAATTGACGTAATAGAAATTGTTGTCCCTGACCGTATAGGCAAATGTGTAGTTCAAGGTCAGTGACCACGGATTGGAAAAATCAGGTCGTTTATTGGGCATTCCCAGCGTGTTTTCAGTAAATAATTCTTCCGTTTGTTGCGTTTTTTTCTCTTTTTCTTTACTTTTTTTGCCAGTAAAAAACTCTTTGTTGAGCGTCCAATTCAAACCGACACTTATATCGGAAGAAGCGAACCTCAACAACCTTTTATTCTGTTGTAATTCTGTTTTATTAATTCTAATCCCTTGATCATTATAGCAATACGGGTCAAATCCGATATTGAAAGTCAGATATAACTGTTTGAAAAGTGTGGTTCTTCCCGAAATGGTAAAGAGCGACCAATTCAGGGAATCGGCAGCAAAATCGTAATAAGCCGAAAGTGTTACATTTTCCAACAAAACCACTTTTTTTGTTCCGGTTATCGTATCTTTTCGCGATTTGACTTTCATTTCCAAATTATTGCCGATACTTAACTTGGCAATGGCTGAGGACGATGACGAAACGCCGCCGAAAATGGAACGGTCGAAATAGGAGTAACGTACTTTTTGTCCCGTAATGGTATTAAAATACTCCCCATAAGTGTTCCCGCTCAGATTGGGCGAGTAGGAAAAACTCAAGTTCGGGGACATCACATGGCGAATGGCTTTCAGCCCGCCCTTTTTAAATTGATACATAAAATAGACCTTGGTGGTCAGGGCAGTGGAAAGACTGAGTTCGTGGAGTGCATAAAATTTTCGGTCTTGCACGCGATTGATAACGCTCACCGGCATTTCTTCCTGCATAATCGTGTCAAAGATCTGACGTTCAGACTGTAAATACCATTTTTCGTTCAAATTGATGGTCGTATTCCAATTGATTAACTTGGCAATTTTGATGGGAATGGTAATCGGGATACTGTGCCGCATACCCAATTGCATATTTTCCCACGTTTCCGGTTCCAAGAGCATGGAATCTTGAGTAGAAATTTTGTTGATGAATTGCGATGACCACTTGATGGAAATATTGTCGTACCACTTTAACGCGGAGGTTTTGTTTTTCTTTCTAAACGGGTAGAATTGGTTCACCGACATGCTCAAGTCCGGCAACGACAAATCGACAGTTCCTGTTTTGGTATTTTGCGTATAGGCGGCGGTAATATCCACATAAAAGATGCCTTTTGCGCTGGTGGATAAATTTAATTTAGAAGTGTATTGGTTTGATAAATAGTCATTTACACTTGACGGGTTGTAGGTATTGAAGGTACGGCTCACGATGTCGATATGAGCGGAAAAGCGTGTGGTAGGGTGTGATTTAGCATCTTGTTTATGGTCCCAATAGAGCTTAAAATCGTTGGTATTGTAGCGGGTGTTCGTGTATTTTTCGCCGAAAAAGTTCTGGGCAAAACTAACGTTCACGTTGCCGGTGCATTTATAGCGAAAGACGTAGTTAGAGCGGACTTTTGCGCCCCAACTGCCATTGGTATAGACATCGCCGGCGAGCAATAGGTCGATGTTATCACTAATTCCGAAATAGAAGCCCAAGTTTTCCAAATAGAAGCCGCGATTGGAAGATTCGCCAATCGTCGGCATGATGATGCCGGAGCGACGACCTTTTTGAATGGGAAAATAGCCGAACGGGATGGCCAAAAAGGTGGGTATGCCGCCGAAACTCAAGTACGCGGGACCGGTCACAATTTTGTCGTTTGCCACTACTTTTGCCTTCGTAAAGGCTATTTCAAAGTGAGGATGGTCTAACTCACAAGTGGTGTATTTTCCTTTTTTGATAAAAGAGGTATTATCGTCTAATTTCTTAACTTTTTCGCCGTGAATATAGCCATCTCCTTCAATCGTAATTACTTGACGGATAAATCCTTTTGTCGTTTTGAAGTTATATTTTATCTCATGAGTTTTAAAAAAGGATTCCCCTTGTTTAAAAACCGGATAACCGTGCATATTTCCGGCAGAGTCAGCCACTCCGCAGGCGTACAATTCCATGGTTTCAAAACTCATTTCTATATAATCTGCGCGCAGTTCCAGGTCATCATAAAAGACCACTGCCTCACCAAACAAATAGGCGGTTCTGCTTTTTACATTGACAATAATTGAGTCTTTTGCGTCATAAATTACTTTATCTTCGATGGCATTTTTGGAGATTTTTTTCACAAAATTTGTACTTTTGGAAGTAGTATCCGTAATAATTGAATCTTTTGATACTTGAGACGAAGCGAGGATCGTCGAATCTGTTTCCAAAGAATCTGTTTCCAAAAAAGGGGGTAAAATTGGATTTTGAGAATAACTGAAATAGCTTAACATACTGATAATTACTACGCTAATAAATCTCAACGTAAGTAACAATCGACCGTTCATTTCTAATTTTTTCAACGCTATTTTCGTTTCAGTTTTTATGATATTTTTGTAAAAAAATATAAGCTACAAAAGTACACAAAAATCCAACCCATGAACAGAAAAAAATGGTTTTTATTATTCGTCATATTAACTTTTTTTAATATTCAATTATTTTCGCAGGCGAAGGATAGAATCACGAAAATAGTGATAGATGCAGGGCATGGTGGGGAAGACCCTGGTGCCGTTGGCAGTAAAAGCAAAGAGAAAGACATTAATTTGGCGGTGGCATTGCAATTAGGAAAAATAATTAAAGAAAATTTTCCGGACGTGGAAGTCTATTATACCCGCAAAACAGATGTCTTTGTTCCTCTTTATCAGCGTTCTAAGATTGCCAACGACAAGCATGCGGATTTGTTTATCTCTCTACATTGTAATGCGTCTGACAACAAGAGTGCCAATGGGGTGGAGACTTTTGTGATGGGTTTGCACAAGACGGAGTCGAACATGGAGGTGGCGCGTAAGGAGAATGCTGCAATGTTGTTGGAAAAAGATTATGAAAGTAATTATGGAGATTTTAATCCTAATTCGCCGGAATCTTACATTATTTTTTCGCTTTATGCCTCTGCATACTTGAGCAATTCAGCACTTTTTGCGTCGAAAGTGCAACATAACCTCGTTAAAATCACAAGATTTAGAGACCGGCAGGTGCAACAAGCGGGTTTTTGGGTTTTACACAAAGTTGCCATGCCCAGCATATTAATTGAACTTGGTTTTATCAGCAACAAAGAAGAGGAAAAAGTGCTTTCCTCTCCCACTTCGCAAAAATCCATTGCCACTTCCATCTGTAATGCTTTTATCGAATACAAAAATCACATTGAAGGCCTGCATAAACAAACACTTCCGGTGGACAAGATTGAACAAGAATCAAAACCTGATGAACCGAGAGAACCGGTCATTCCCGAAGTAAAA
Source organism: Bacteroidales bacterium (assembly GCA_023229985.1). Lineage (GTDB taxonomy): Bacteria > Bacteroidota > Bacteroidia > Bacteroidales > WCHB1-69 > UBA1756. The sequence continues at coordinate 12,498 of JALNYF010000046.1, forward strand.
CCGGATTCGACTCAATTTGCGAATGCCCCTGCTAATACTGATGTGCGTTTTAGAGTTCAGTTCTATAGCTCACCCAAGGAATTGCCTCTCTCCGACAAAAAATTCACCGGTCTTAAAAATGTTGGGAAGTATTACGAACAATCAACATGGAAATATACTGTCGGAAATGAACCCACCTACGATGCCATTCAGACAATACTTGTAGAGACCAAAAAGAAATTTCCGGACGCTTTCATCATTGCTTTTGCAGGCGATAAAAAAATTCCTGTTTCCGATGCGAGAAAAATGATAAAAAATGATGGTGCGAAATAAACATTATCATCATTTGATTGTTTGGGTTACGGAATAATTTTTAAAATTCTAATTATATGACGACTTCTGCGCTTATTATGTTAATTGTACAGGTAATAGGGGCATTAGCCCTTTTTCTTTTTGGAATGAAATACATGAGCGAAGCCTTACAACGTCTCGCCGGTCCCAGTTTGCGAAGCGTGCTCTCCTCCTTTACTTCCAATCGTTTCAAAGCGGTCTTAACCGGTACTTTCGTTACTTCACTTATTCAATCTTCTTCTGCCACTACCGTGATGGTCGTCAGTTTTGTAAATGCCGGAATATTAAATCTTTCCAACGCCATCGGTGTGATTATGGGTGCAAATATTGGAACCACTGTCACCGCTTGGATTATCACTCTTTTCGGTATTAAAGTCGATATCGCCGTTTATTCAATTCCTATTATTGGATTGGGATTTATCTGTATGATGTTGAGAAGCAAAAAGGTGCAACATATTGGCGAATTTCTGTTAGGTTTCGGGTTGCTCTTTTTGGGACTTACATTTCTTAAAGATTCATTGAGTGATTTGGATTTGGCGAATAATCCGCAATTTGTAGCTTTTATACAGCAGTTTATTGGTGCCGGTGAGAATACTATTGCATTCCCCACCATTTTACTTTTTGTACTTATCGGTACATTACTAACGCTCATTCTGCAATCTTCAAGTGCAACGATGGCGCTTACCTTGGTGCTGTGCAGTCAAGGTGTTATCCCGTTTGAAATTGCGGTGGCTATAGTATTGGGCGAAAACATCGGAACGACCATTACAGCAAATTTAGCAGCCATTATTGGAAATACAACCGCCAAGCGTGCCGCTCGTTCTCACTTCATCTTTAACGTAATCGGCGTCTGTTGGGTGCTCGCCGTTTTCCATCCGTTTGTCAATATGATTGACGCTTTGACCATTAAAATGGACGGAGTTTCTGCATACGCCTCCGCACTTGCTGTCCCGACTGCCCTTTCACTTTTCCACTCTTTCTTTAATATCATCAATACCTCCTTGTTAGTCGGTTTCATTCCGCAAATTGAAAAAACGACAAACTTCCTTGTGAAGAAAAATACACAAGACGAAGAGATTTTCAAACTTGAAAATTTCGGCACCAATTTTATGAAAACCGGTGAGATGAACGTGGAAATTGCCAAAAAAGAGATCATTGTGTTCAGTAAGAGAATGATACGAATGTACGAGTTCTTGCCCGTATTGTTGAACGACACAAAACCGAATAGCAAAGAATACGAAGAATTGCTCCGTCGTATTCAACGTTATGAAGAACTTTCCGACAGAATGGAAATAGAAATTGCCAATTATATTACCACGATGACTAACGATGGACTGAGCGACGAGACCAATTTGCGGGTGCGCGGCATGCTCCGAATAGTGGATAATTTAGAAAGTATCGGCGATCAAAATTTCCAATTAGCCAAAACGATTGAAAATAAAAACACCCTCAAAATAAAATTTAATCCGGAATGTCAGAAAAATATTGATAAAATGTTCACATTAGTCCACGAAGCTCTTGATATTATGCACAATAACCTCGAAATCCCCTACCGCACCGTGGAACCCGAAAGAGCGGAAGAGGCCGAAAATGCCATCAATGCGTTTCGTGATAAAATTAAACAACAACATTTTATTGACATCAATAATAATGTTTACGACTATCAAACCGGCATTATTTATAGTGGAATCTGCGCTATATTAGAGAAGACCGGTGACCACATTATCAATATCACGCAAGCATTGGTGAATGCCAAATTACACCAAGACGAAGATATTATTTAATATCTCCGCCTTGGTGCTTGTATTAAAATAATATCCGATTATTTCTTTTCTGCTTTTTCGATTTCCTTTTGCAGTTTTTTCGGCAGATGGTCCACGCAATGATGGCATTTCATATCGAGGGTGTACATTCTTCCGATACAATAGTTAGAATGTTTGCAGCCGCTGCGTTCTTCACCGGCTTTCAATTTGTTGATGAAGTCGGTATCGTGAACCAAGGCGCGGGCGATTTGCAAACCCTCGAAGCCGGCAGCCAATACATCTTCCATTTTTTGTTTGGAAATCAAACCGCCGACATAGATAAGCGGCAATTTCAGTTCGGCTCTGAATTTTTTGGCATCTTCCAAAAAGTAGGCTTCTTCAAAAGGCACTTCCGGAATAATCCATTTCCCGAACATCCTAACTCCTAACCTGAGCCACCAAAATTTCCAAGGGTTCATGTAGTGTGTCAGGGTTTTATAGGGCATGGCACCGCGCATGACCGCCATCGGGGCTTTGCTGACGAAGCCGGCAGTGAGTACTAACGCGTGGACGCCCAATTTTTCCAATTCTTTGGCAACAGTCAAACAATCAGCTCTTTCCAATCCACCTTTAAAACCGTCATACATGTTGGTTTTGACAATAACTGCGATATCATTGCCCGCAGCTTTCATTACTTCATTGATAACCAATTTCATAAATCTCATTCGATTCTCCAATGAGCCGCCGAATTGATCTCTTCGTTTATTGGTATAAGGGGATAGAAATTGGCTGATGAGGTAGCCGTGACCGGCGTGGATTTCAACGGCATCGAAGCCGGCTTGACGTGCCAGATGAATGGCTTTTCCGAAGTCCTTTACCAAGTCGTATATTTCCTGTTCGCGCAAGGCACGCATAAAAGTGGGAGAGTAGAGGTTAAAGCCGCCGGAAGCACCCACGGGCATTTGTCCGCACGTATAGGAATGGGTCATATTGCCGCAATGACCAATTTGAATGGAGGCTTTTGCGCCTTCGGCGTGAATGGCGTCGGTCAATTTTTTGAGGTCGGGGATGATTTCTTCGCGCATCCAGAGCTGTCCGTCAAAGGAAACACCGCTTTTATTAACGGCAGCATAAGCGATGGTGGTCATTCCGATGCCACCTTTGGCAACGGCGGTATGATAGTTGAATAAATCTTGTGATGGTTTGTTTCCGTAGCACATGTTTTCAAAAGCTGCGGAGCGAATGGTGCGATTCCGTAGCGTAACGGGACCGAAAGAACAAGGGGAGAAAATACTTGATTCTGACATTATAAGTAAATGATTTTAAGTATGTTAATATATAAACGGAAAAACACGTTTCAGTTTTTTCGATTTCATTTCATCGGCAAATTCCAGATTATACTTTTTATAGATGGCGCGTGCGCGGGGAACCAAATTGGCAAATGTCCAAATAAAAAATACCAATCCCGACAATGACCACGTAAAAATGGCAAATCCCAACCATTCCATTAATTCCCCCAAATAGTTGGCGGAAGTGACATAATTGAACATTCCTCCTTTCGGAAGATAATGCCGGGTATCGTTTTCATCTTTTCGAAGATGTCGAATGATATAATCGGAGCGAAGATTAATGGCATAACCGACGATAAAGACGATAACTCCCACTATAAATTGTGGGGAATAAAGCCATTCAATATCTTCGTAGCCGATTCCGAAAACGGTATAATTGACATTATAGGATTCAAAGAAAATCCAATAGCCTTGCATCATGGAGTTCAGGACATTAAAGCCGATTCCCATAAACATAATTCCGAGTGGCATTTTGCTTTGACCTTTGAGCAGCCATGGGAAAATGAGCGAGCGTTGGATGTAGTGCATTTGAAACAGCAGGAAGAAAATGAAAGGGACAACGGAGAAGCGGTGCGGAGATGCCGACCAAATGACAATCATTGCCAGAAAAATGGGAAATTCCATGAGGAACCACGCCAATTTATTGTTAATAGTTTTTCCCCATTTTGAAGAGATGAGCATGCCGTAGCCGGCATTTACAAAATTGAGTGCCGCGAAAACAATCGCGGCAACCCCAATCATTACGTATAAATAGATGTAAAATGCCATTTTATTTATTTAATTATCAATTCCATGGGCATGCGTGCTTGAATGCCCTGCATGTTAGTGATTTGTTTAATTGCTGCGTAGGAATAATAGAGTTCTCCCATTTGAGCTTTCATGACAGCCGTTATATTATCTTCTTCGGGCGAGGCAAAGAGTTGTTCTATCCACGATTGATGTTTAGGATAATAAACTATATTGTAGTCGCTTGCGCCGGACAATTCTACGGCTAAATTGATGGCATCTTGTAAAGTTCCTATTTTATCCACCAATTTGTGCTGAAGGGCATCGCTGCCACTCCACACGCGACCTTGTCCGATGGAATCCACTTGAGCTTTATCAATATTTCGACCGTCAGAAACGCGTTGCAAGAACGTATCATAAATTCTATCAACGCTTTTTTGTAATTGGTTGTACTCTTGTTCGTCCATCTCTCTCAGACCGGTGTATGCATCAGAATGGATATTGGATTTAGCCACATCAATGGTGATTCCCAATTTATTTTTCAAACAGTTTCCTAAATTCGGTATCAATCCGAAAACGCCGATAGAGCCGGTTAAGGTATTATCCTGTGCCACGATAGCGTCGGAGTTGCAAGCGATATAGTAGCCGCCGGATGCTGCATAGTCGCCCATAGAAGTAACGACTTTCACGCCGGCTGCCTTGGCGCGTTCAATCTCGTTCCAAATCACTTCGGATGCCAACGCACTGCCTCCCGGGGAGTTCACGCGCAATACGATAGCCTTGACTTCTTTGTCGGTATAGGCTCGACGTATCTCTTTACATAG
>JALNYF010000101.1 GCA_023229985.1 Bacteroidales bacterium
GGATTTTCATTTACAAAATCAACGATGGTTTCAAGTACTTCTTTCGCAGCTTGAATGTACAACGGTTGTCCCGGGTTTTTTGCTTCTAATTCAGCGGTTAATTTTTTAAGATCCATAATATATATTTTTAAAAATGTGAATGTTTCATGTGATTCATTTCAGCCGGCAAAAGTAGTACTATTTTTTGAAATAAACTGCCTGAAATACTTTTTTTGAAAAAGATTTCATCGTTTCAAAAATGTCCTCAAAATAGCCCCATCCCTATATTTTGAATATAGTAAAACTGTTGTGCTTTTAATCCGTATTATTTTTTACTCATGATCTCCCCAATTTTTGGAAATTTAGCAACAATAATATGCAATTTTCCTTCCCTGAATGTCAATCCTACACAAAAATTTGTTCTTCGCATCGTCCAATTGAAGAGTGCCGTACAAACGGTGCCATGAAGAAGTTATGTATCATTTCGAGATAAACCCCTGTTTTTCTTGCCGGAGTGTCATTATTATATTATAATTAATTGAATAGCAATTAATTAAATTGTTTATTAAACATAAATTATTAAATAATGATGGTAGATAACTATTTTATTTATATGTATAAATATCAGGATTTTAGTGTAAATTTGCACGCTATAATGCCATTAAATTAATTAATTAAACTATTATGAAAATTCAAGACATCGTTACACAATTAGAATTAACCGTTTTTTGTGGGGAAGAAAACCTCAGCAATGAAGTAAAAGGAGGTTACGTCTCCGACTTATTAAGTGACGTAATGGGATTTGCCAAAGAAGGACAGATTTGGGTAACGTTGCAAACTCATAAAAACGTATTGGCGATTGCCTGTCTGAAAGAGTTGTCAGCCATTCTGTTAGTAAAGGGCAACCAACCCGAACCCGATATGTTGGAACAAGCCAAAGTGGAAGGAATACCCGTATTGGGAACCTCGGAGCAAACTTTTGAAATTGCGGGGAAAATTTACGAACTTATCATAAAATAATCGTGAATATCTACAAAGCCGATTTACATACCCATACCCTCTTGTCCCCGTGCGGCGATTTGGACATGACCCCCAACTATATCATCGAACTTGCACTGCAACGCGGAATTGACATCATCGGAATTACCGACCATAACACAACCCGTCATTGTAAATTGGCAGACCAATACTCCCACAACCGTGATATTTTTGTGCTCTGCGGCGCGGAAGTTACCACCAAGGAAGAAGCACATTGCCTCGCATTCTTTGAAAATTTTGAGATTCTAAACGAATTTCAATTTTTTTTAGACCAACATCTCCCCAATGTCCCCAACTCCCCCGATTTTTTCGGCGACCAAGTGCAAATTGATGAAGAAATGAATATCATCTACGAAGAACCGCGCCTACTTACTTCCGCTTTAGATGTCAATATTGAAATAATTGCCGCCAAAGTAAAATCACTGAACGGCATTTTTATCCCTGCCCATATCGACAAACTTAAATACAGCGTCATTTCACAATTGGGTTTTATTCCCTTTGATATTGATTATGACGCGGTTGAGATTTCCGAACACGGAAACAAAGAAGAAATTATCAAACAACAACCCTATCTCTTTAACCGAACTTTTATTCGCAGTTCAGATGCCCATTTTCCCGACAAAATTGGTACGGCAACATGCTATTTTGAAATGGAAACCCGTAGTTTTAATGAAATTAGTAAAGCTCTTCACCACGAAGACGGAAGAGCCGTTCATTTAGAAATAGAGAAAAAATGAAAGACCTTTCGATGCACATCATGGACATTCTGCAAAATTCGACCCGCGCCGGCGCAACCGAAATTACCCTCGAAGTGCTGGAAGACAAAACCACCGATACCCTCACTTTACGCTTTATCGACAACGGCTGCGGCATGGACGCTGAAATGCTCTCCCATGTCCTGAACCCTTTCTTTACCACCCGAACCACCCGCAAAGTGGGACTTGGACTTTCCCTCATTAAACAAAACGCTGAACAGACCGGCGGCTCACTCCTAATCAATTCGGAAAAGGGAGTGGGTACAACCGTTACCGCCATCTTCGGACTCTCCCATATCGACAGACCCGAAATGGGCGACCTCGCCGGAACCGTTGTCCTGACTGCCTCCGCCTACCCCGACATCCGTTTTATTTTTCACTACCAAACCGATACCGTTGATTATACTTTCGATACGCAAGAGGTAGTCGAAGTCTTGGACGGAATCTCCATCCAAGAACCGGAAGTAATTCAGTATCTGAAAGAAATGATTGAAGAAAATATTAAACCCCAATAATATGAAAAAATTAGTAGGAACCCTTCTATTGATATTGTCCCTCACACAAATTTTCGGCGCGGACTTTACTTACAACGGTGTTCGCTACCTCACCCTTTCCGATTCTTATCCCTATACCGTGGAGGTGCTACAAGCAAACAACTCCAATTTGGGAACCGACATCATTATCCCCGACACGGTCATCTATGACAATATCGCTTACGCCGTGAAAGCTATTGGCGTACAAGCCTTTTACGGAAATACCACCGTTGAACGCATCACCTTACCAATCACCATTAACAGATTGGAAGACAATAGTTTCGGGAATTGCAGTGCCCTCACTGTAATCAATTTTCCGGATTCACTCCGCTATATCGGTGAAAATGCTTTCATTAATTGCAACAACTTACAATCTCCCACTTTTAACAACCTCATTGACACCATTGATGGCGGCGCATTTGAGAATTGCACTTCCATTCAAGTACTTACATTGCCGGAATCTATTTTGTATATCGGAAAAAAAGCGTTTAAAGGCTGTACATCCCTCAATACGGTTTATAACAATATGATTCGCTGCGAATTTATGGGAAATATCGACAACGGCATTGAAGCCGTCTTCAAAAACTGTCCCGCTTTTGTTCATCTGTTTTTCCATGACGAGATCGAGCGTATTCCCGATGCCGCTTTTTCAGGTTGTGAAAACCTGAGTATGGTTGTTCTGCCGGCACAGTTGCGCGAAATTGGACAACAATCTTTCTACGAATGCACTTCCCTGGAAGTGGTTACAGGCGGTGATTCCACGGAGTTCATTGACAATGAAGCCTTTAAAGGATGCACGGCACTCAATACCATTACCGATTTTTATTATTTACAATATTTAGGGGATGACGCCTTCAGCTCCTGTCAGTCATTAACCCGTTTTTATTTCAGTAACTTGTTAGATACCATTCATATAAGAAGTTTTTTTGATTGTAGTTCGCTCACCGAAATCTCGATTCCGAACCAAATCGTTTGCATTGAAAGTGCAGCTTTCCTCAATTGCACGGGCTTAGAACAATTGACGTTGAGTGAATCACTGCAAACCATTGATATAGAATCGTTTTTAAATTGTACCTCCTTAGATTCCATCGTGATTCCCCAATCGGTGGAACTCATCCGGTCGCGGGCATTTTATAACTGTCAGTCGGCGCAATTTTTATCGTTGGGTGCGCGCGTTGCCGAAATTGAATCGGATGCTTTTTCAAGTTACGAGAGCAATGCGTTCCGGCATATTGTATTACTCACGGCAACTCCTCCCACCCTTTCCACGCAATATTGTTGGGGCGGAATCTCCCATGATGTAGTGATTACGGTTCCTTGCGGAAGCATGCCCGCTTATGAAGCTGCCCCATTTTGGGACGAGTTCACCAATTTTACAGAAAATTGCGACGCCATTGACGATAACGAAATGGATGATGTGCAAATTTATACCGCCAACGGCAACATTGTGGTAACAGGATTGGAGAGTGGCGAAGTGGAAATCTACGACTTATCGGGAAGAATCATTGCCCATGAAATGATGCAAAATTGCGGACAAAACGAAATTTCAATCCCAACAAGCGGAGTTTATATAGTGGTTATCGACCATAAAACCGCTCGCAAAGTCTTTGTTTTATAAAAGATAATTTTATCTAAC
>JALNYF010000047.1 GCA_023229985.1 Bacteroidales bacterium
TGAACTCCGGCGTAAATTTTCTTCTTGTTGCTTTTTTCATAATGGTTGCAAAATTAGTCTTTTTTTTAACTTAGCTACCAGTCTCAAAATATGGCAGTATTATAAAACGCTATAGTTGATAATTTCTATTTGCCTGCTGCTTTTTCTTCTTCTTGTATATTCTTTTCTATTTCTTTTATCTTATCAGATCTTTTTTTAGGAGTAATTATGAAAAAATGAGTTTCTAAAAATTTATCAGGAACTGCTTTTAAAAAAGCCAATTGACCATGAAAATTTAATTGATTAAAAAAATACTCTTCTATTGTGCCAAGTTGTATACCATCTTCATTTATATATGAAGGTATAGGCTCTACTGATTTAGGTTCATAATTTTTAAAATCAAAATCAGTTGTAACTTTTCTTTTTATATTCATCCCATTAATAAGTTCATTATAAAAACGATCACCTTCATCCTTATTAGGAAAAAAATTTGATGCTACATAAGATGTTATGTCTAAAAATCTAGATGTATTTTTTATATTTTCTTCTGTGTTTTCGGGTTTCCCTAGTTCAACTTGTTGTATAAATGTTAGTGTCTTTTGTTGATAATCCAAATGGTTTTGATATCGCACCCAAAACAAATACATTACTGTGCTGCTTAATACGACGATTGTGCTGATTATTACGATGATAATGACTCTTTTTTTCATTTCAGTGAAATTTTATTTAATATTTAATGTGCAAAAATACATTATTTTTGAATATAATTGCTTTTTTATAAATATTATTACGTCTTTAAACTTCCACATTTTGAGACCGGTAGATTGCAAAATTACAATTTCTTTGATCGCATTCAATTCGCCATCAAACCACACAAATCTATTCGTATAGTTGCAATTCCAAATATTTTTGAGCCGCGTCCAGTTGCATTTCAAAAAGACGTTCATGGCTTTCGTGATAGATAGAGTATTCCAGCAAATAATTGACCAAATCAATCTCGCCTTTTTCTAATGCTTCCAACAAAAGGTCAAATTGGCTGATTTCTTCTAGTGCAGTCTGATACGATGCAATTTGTTGGCCAAGATTGGAAACCAAGGTGAATTGCGTTTTTAGATGGTTGAAAAACTGATTCTTTTCATCATAAATCATCATATTAATGGCAGAATTTTGCATTTTTTTCTGCTTAATCGTGTTCAGATTATTCCAAAGGGGGAGGGTAATGCCCACCTTAATTCCTTGAAAACTCTCCGATGGAATCTGTTCGCGCATGTAGCCCGCCATCAGTTGGGGGGCCCATGATGCCTGACTGAGCCGTATCTGTTTCTCGTTGATTTCCATCTCTTTGTGTAACCATGCCAACATCGGATTGTTTTTTTCTATTTGAGAATACCATTGTTCAAAGTCCGATGTGAACTCCATATTCGGAAATTCCGCCGTCGTAATGTCGATCATTTTTCCTCCGTTCAGTTGCGAAAGTTCCAATAATAGTGCCTCTCGCTCGGTTTCTGCATGGCGCAACTCCTGCTCCATGTTTAAAGCCGTTAATCTTACTTTGTTATAATCAAAAATGGTAATTTCACCGGCTTCTAATTTCTTCTGATAAGAGTGGGCAATGCCCGTCAGATGCCCTAAACAAGTTTGCATGTCGTTGATTCTAACATTTTGATAAACAATATGATAATACAATTTTCCGGCTTGTTCGTAAACCGCGCGTTGCTCTTTTTTATACTCTAAATCAGATTGTTCGTTTTTCAAATTGGCAATTTTACTTTTCTGAGCATACACCAAAGGAAAGTCAAACGATTGGGTAACACTGAAATCCATTCGATTTCCCACTGCTGATGGATTCCCCCATAAATAGGCAAATTCTACTTCCGGATTTTCCGGAGTCAGTCCTATCTTATTTTCAATTTTCAGGGCGGTAACTTGTTGTTGAACCGCCTGCAAGGTCAGATTATTCCTCTCAATTTGCGCCCATACCGATGGAAGGTCGTTTTGCGCAAAACCGCAAAATGGCAACAAAAATAGAAAAGTATAGAGGATCAAATTATGCTTGGTTTTCATATCTTTTATTTTTATAAGTTAATTCATAAACAATAGGAATAACGTAAATATTTAATATGGTGGAAGTGATTAAACCGCCCAAGATAACAATCGCCATCGGACTTTGGATTTCGTTGCCGGACATGTCGCCATTCACTGCCATGGGAATGAGTGCCAAGGCACCGCTAAGGGCTGTCATCAGGATGGCGTTGAGACGGTCGGAGGAGCCTTTGCGGACAGTTTCTTCCAAGGGAAGCCCCTGTTTTTGTAGTCTTAAATAATTAGATACCAATAAAATGCCGTTTCGAATGGCAATTCCAAAAAGGGAAATAAATCCGATAATTGCCGGAATGCTTAAAACGCCGGATGATATCCGAATGGCAAAAACACCACCAATCAGCGCCAACGGAAGGTTGAGTAAAATGATGGCAGCCAATTTCAAATTTTTAAACTCTCGAAATAGGAGTAACAAGATCACGACGAGGGCTATCAATGAGGTGAGGAATAGCATTTTAGATGCAGCGGCTTCGCTCTCGAATTGTCCGCCGTACTCCACGCGATAACCTTCCGGCATTGGGACTTTGTCGTAAACGGCTTGCTGAATATCATTGACGACGCTTCTCATATCTCTTCCGGCGACATTGGCGGAGACCACCATTTTGCGTTGTGCATTTTCTCTGCTGATGGAGCCGGGACCGGTTACCGAAACAATATCTGCGACTTGTTCCAAAGGTACTTTTTCCCCGTTGTACGTGTCGATGAGGGCAGTTTTAATTTTATCAATACTTTGCGTGTAGTTGCTGTCCAATCGCAGAATAAGGTCATATCTTTGAGAATTTTCGTAAATATCGGACTGTTTTTCTCCCCCGATGGCAACGGCTACAAACTCGTTGAATTGCTCAATAGTGATGCCGTATTTGGCCAATCTGTCCCTCTTTGCCCGTATTTGCAGTTGTGGGACTTCAACCTGTTGTTCCACATTCACATCTACCAAACCATCAATATCTGAAATGGATGTTTTAATCTGATTCCCAATGCGATACATTTCGTTTAAGTCGGTGCCGAACAATTTGATGGCGATATTGGCTTTGGTGCCGGAAAGCATGTGGTCGATTCGATGTCCCAAGGGCTGTCCCACAGTGGAGGCTATGCCCGGTATGTTTGCCAGTTTATTTCGCACATCTGCCAAAAACTCTTCGCGACTGCGCTCTTGAAGTGTGAAATTAACGTCAATTTCCGCGCTATTGGTAGCTTGGGAGTGCTCGTCCAATTCGCCCCGTCCGGTTCGGCGGCACGTACTCGTTACTTCCGGTATCGACAATAGTGATTTTTCTACTGTATTGCCAATCTTGTTGTTATCATCTAGTGATGTCCCCGGTTGTGTAACGACCGAGAGCGTGAGGGAGCCTTCATTAAATTCCGGTAAAAAACTCCTTCCAAAAGTGAAAATCACAATTACGGCTGCTACAAAAAGTCCGATGATGGAAGATAAAACTATCTTTTTATGTTGTAAAGTCCATGATAGCGACCGTTCATAATATTTTTGTAATACACGCGAAAGCCACTTATCTTTTTCGTTTTTAGCCAAAAATTTTTCGTTCGCCAGCAGCATTTTCGAAAGCAATGGGGTCAGCGTCATTGCCACGATTAAGGACATAAATAATGAGACCAAAAATGATATGCCGAGTGGGCGTAACATGCGTCCTTCCATACCCGACAAAAAGAATAATGGGAGGAATGAAACCATAATAATAAGGGTGGCATTTAAGATGGAGGCGCGAATTTCGCTGGAAGCGTGAAAAACGACGTTGAAGGCGCTCTCTTGCTCTTCCAGTGGCTTTAATCGATTCTGCCGCAGTCGCTTATACACATTCTCGACATCAATGATGGCATCATCTACCAACGAACCGATGGCGATGGCCATACCCCCTAAGCTCATAGTATTGATGTTCATTCCCAATAATTGAAGCACAATCACCGAAGCGAACAGCGACAGCGGAATGGCTAAAAGGGAGATGATGGTGGTTCGGAAATTACCTAAAAACAAGAACAGAATGATAATGACCAAGATACTTCCTTCCAGCAATGCTCTGGCGACGTTACTGACGGATGTTTCAATAAAATCGGATTGGCGGAAAATGTGTGTGTCCAAATGAACGTCCGGCGGCATCGTTTTTTCGAGAGATTTGAGGTTGGCTTCAATCTGTTGGGTAACTTCTAACGTATTGGCATTGGGTTGTTTAGAAATGGATAAGACGACGGCTGGCTGAGCATTTTCGGACGCATAACCCATTTTGGGAGCTGCCCCGATTTCGATGGTTGCCACGTCTCCCACGCAAATAGGTTTTCCTGCCAACATCTTGATATAGGTTTTCGACAATTCGTCCACATTGGAGGTACGTGCCATGCCGCGAACTCCGTATTCATTGCCATATTCTCTTACCACCGAGCCGGAAGAATTATTGCTAAATGTTTGACAAACAGCTTGTAGCTCTTCCAAAGTAACTTGGTAATATTTCATTTTGTAGGGGTCTGCCAGAACTTGATACTGCTTGTAATCACCGCCAATGATGGTAACTTGCGAAACGCCGTTCGTGGCTAAGATGAGCGGCTTGACGTTCCATTCGGCAAAATCACGGAGAGCCATCATGGAGGTGGAATCTGAGCGCAAGCCCACGAAGAAAATCTCTCCCATAACACTTGATTGCGGTGCCAATGTGGGCTGCCCGATGCCTTCCGGAATTTGCGAGGCAATGGTGATTAATTTCTCACTGACCACTTGCCGCGCTTTGAAAACATCACTGCCCCAATCAAATTCAACCCATACAAACGAAAAACCCTGCGATGAGGTGGAGCGGACACGCCGTACGCCCGTGGCGCCATTGACCGCCGTTTCAATAGGAAAACTGACCAATCTCTCTACTTCTTCGGAAGTAAGTCCGTGACAATCCGTCATCACAACCACCGTGGGTGCCGTCAAATCAGGAAAAACATCAATATCCATTTTTGACGACGTGTACACGCCAAAAACGATTAACAAAATTGAACAAAGAAGAATGAAATACTTATTGTTCAATGAAAATTTTATGATTTTATCTAACATAACTCTGCAATTTTAATGAACGTGACCGGAATGAGCGTCTAAAGTGCCACTTGCCTTGGCTAATTTGACCATGATGGCACCACGTGTCACAATTCTTTGTTCCGGCGAAAGTCCGGAGACAATTTCCACCAATGTCCCGTCGCTGGTTCCAATCTTCACCTCTTTTTTCTCAAATAGTTCCGGCGTAAGTTGTACGAAAACGAAATAATTACCCTGCTCTTCCAAAAGGGCAGTTTTGGGCACAACCGTCGCTTGTTCACTGCTGCGTGTGCGAAGCCACAAATCCACGAACCCGCCAAAAGTAAAAGAACCGGTATTGCTGATTTCAATCGTGACGGGAAGCATATAATTATCGCCCGAAACCGAACGCCCGTAAGATACAATCTTGCCGTTCAATTCTTCCAATGAATATACTTGATCTGATGTCGGGTCGGCGATATTGGCACTATAAACGGACGGCAAGTAAGCGGCATATTTTTGAGGAATGTCGGCTTTCAAAATCAGGTTCTTATTTTGCGTAACAATAGCAATGGGCTGTCCCACTGATACGTATGAGCCGTTTGCTGCCATGATTTGCTTGATATAACCTCCGATTGGGGAAGTAATCCGTTCCCCATTGCTGCCATAATTTTTACTCAGATTCTCATAAACGATTTTGGCGTTTTCATACGCATTGGTGATTTCCATGAACTCTTTTTGAGATACTATTTTACTATCAACTAACGATTTAGCTCTATCGTAGTTCTGTTTGGCGAGGTTGAGGTTGTTTTGGGCTTCATTCAGTCGAACTGCCATGTTGTTATCTGCCAATTCATTGCTTGAAACAGCAAAAAGGGGAGTGCTTTTGGCCACCTCTTTTCCTTCAAAAATATCCGGCGCAATGTATTGCAGAATCCCGTTTGTTTTGGCAACCACTACCATTTCTTCTCCCTGCGCCGATTGCACCTGCGCAACGGTTTGAATGACTTGCCCAAACGGAATGACTTGCGGATAATCGGTGGCAAAATCGGTCTGCCACGACTGCTCCTTAGTAAATTGGATGGCTGTAGAACTGCTGATTTCGGTATGTTCAACCGCCTCCTCAGCTTCATGTTCGTCTTCATATACCATTACATCCTCCAATTTGAATGTCGATGTGTCGGTTCCATTCATTATTTGAAAAATGAGTTGAGCCTTGCCCGCCTGAGTCGGCGTTATATTAAACTGATAAATACCTGGTTCTGTAGAATTTTTCTGCGTCTGCTTTATCTGTTTGTCGCCCGTGATCAACAAAAGAGTGACGGAGCCGCTTTCCAGCGGTTTGAAATTGTTGATGTGAGTAAAATGAGCCAATATGCCGGATTCCTTACCGACCACAAAAGGTGCTGCTTCCGCAAATAATTCAAAATCATTATTATATGCCGTTAATTGAAGATTACATGCTTCGTGTTCATCTCCATGTTCATCATGCTCTTCTTCATGATGGGTTGTGCAAGCCGACAGCATGGCGACTAAGCACAAGGTATATGCAAAATATTTCATTGTTAAGTACTATTTTATTGTTTAAAAAATTGATTACCAATATTTTAAACAACGGGCGGAGCGCGTAAACCCCCACAATTGATGATAGCGAAACGATCATCGGGAAAATAGTCTTCGTAATAAGGGAAAATATTTGTCAGTGTTGGTTCCGATACAAAACCTATATCAGGATTGAGAGAACCATCCAACGCCGGTTTTTGAAAATCTTCGTTGCAGATTTCCGTCAAATTGTGCTTGTCATCGTCATTACGTACCACTGGTACATTCAAAATACAACATTCGTCTGATGAAGAGGCATCGTGACGATGGTGATGCTCTTCATCTGTGCAAGAATTTGCATCTAAATGATTAATATTGAAGCATATAAGTTGTTCGTGATGATGATGCGGACTGATGGCGTGCAGCAAGTAGAGCACTAACGCAGTCGCTAAAAAGAATGAAAATATTCTATTTTTCATCATCAGAATTTGTCTTTTCAAATGCGCGGCAAATATATTATCTATTTTTGAGCGAGCCGTTTTTTTTTATGATTAATTATGATTTATTTTAATCCCGCCAATTTGTCCAACTTTTCGCCGGCAAGACGATAAATAGTCCAATCTTTCATCGGGGTGGCACCTATCGACAAATAGAAGTCGATGCTGGGCTGATTCCAATCCAAGCAGACCCATTCAAAACGTCCCAGATTTCTTGATTTGGCAATTTGAGATAGATGGATGAGCAGCGCTTTGCCGAATCCGCGTCCGCGATATTCGGGGCGGACGTACAGATCTTCCAGATAGAGTCCCGCTTTTCCTACAAAAGTGGAAAAATTTTGAAAGAAAAGTGCAAAACCGACCGGTGTGCCGGCGAGTTCGCCAATCACAACCTCCGCCGTTTTTTTATCAAATATCCATTCGTTCAACAAATTTTCGTCTGCCACCGCTTCATCTTCCATTTTTTCGTAAACTGCCAACTCATGAATCAATTGTACGATGAGTGGTAAATCCGTTGGTGTGGCTTTGCGAATCTTGAAGTTGGTTGCGTCTGTACTGTTCATTATATTTTAATTGTTTTATAATCAATATTTTAAATTACATACCCGTAGGAATGGTCAATTGCAGACCCACTTGAATGGCGGGCAGGTCTATATTAACACTCGGCTCCTTCGATTGTTCGCGGAAGAGCGTACTCAATCGGTATTGTGCATAAACGGCAATCAAATCGTAGCCAACGCGCAGGCGCACGCCGTAATCCCACGGATTAATATAATTATTTTGCGAAAAAATACGAATATCTGTCAGGTTCTTTTCTCGATTAACATTTTTGAGGCGATTATAAAAATTCCAGCTTCCATAAACGCCCATATCTAAGAAAACGCCGTAACCGAAAATGGATCCAGGGCATAATCTGAAACGTTGGTAAAATTCTAATTGCAAAGAACTTACACGCAAATTCTGACGTTTCCATGTGGTGCATTCTTCTGCACCGCCGTAAGCAAAATCGCGAACGCTGAACCAGGCGGCTCCGATCTCCAAACTGGTACCCAAACTATACCATTTGCAAATATTGCCTTTGAAACGCAGCCCGAAGGAGAAGTTTTCCGATTTCCCGTATTTTACACTGTAGGCATCTGGCGGCAATTGATGCGATGGCACGGCAAATCCCCAAGTCATGAATGGCGCAAAATTGTACTTTCCCGATACCGAGTTTTTGCTCAACTTTTCCTTTTGGGTATTTCTACTATCGACCACATTTTTGCATTCTTGAATGAGATGAGCGGTTTTTGCGCTGTTTTGCGAAAAAATGGCGGAGTCGGCAGCCGATAACCGGAACGTATAAACGGCGTCGTCGTACCAAACACGAACGGTTTTGCGCAGCAGTGCCTGTTTGTTCAGAATGAGATGATGCTCGCTTGCTGTAATTTGAAGACTCAGATAATAGTCCAAAATATGTTGCTCATTTTCAATATGAAAAGCGAGCATTTTGGAATTTCTCTCACTGTTTTCGGAGGCGTCAAGGGTAGCATCTTCCACTTGTATGGTTACAGTGGAATCCGTCTCCACAAATTGAATGGCATGTGCCTTCTTTTTTGGAGTTGTTTTGGGATGAACGAAATAGTCGGCTTGCGGCATGCCGTAGCCGTACGTATAATCAAAGTATGGGTATCTGTCGGCGGATTTTTCGATTTCGGCTTTCATTTGCATGGCAGTCATCTGCGGGCGTGTTTGCCATGCGCATGCAGCAAAACCGGCTACCAACGGACTGGAAAACGATGTGCCGGATGCTTTGCCCCACGAGTTATCGTGGCGTGGCATTGCCACGGTTGCCGTACCGAAAGCGCAAACATTGGGCTTCAACCGACCGTCGGTAGTGGGTCCCATTGAGGTAAATGACGACGGACTTTTCCCATCTTCATCGATGCCACCCACAGAGATAATTTTGTCCGCATCTGCCGGTGTGATCAGGGTGCGCCACGTGGGATCGTCGCCCTCGTTACCCATTGAATTACAAACCAATATGCCTTTGTCTGCGGCTATGTTCGCCGCACGGCTCACCACTGAGGTTTGTCCGTCCATATCGTCAACGTTGTATCGGTCTTTGCCGTATCCCAACGAACTGTTGATGATGTCGGCGCCGTTTTGGTCTGCCCATTCCATCGCCTGCATCCACCAAACCTCCTCTTTGGCAGGCTCCAAGTCGATTTCGGTGCGTGCCAACAGAAATTCTGCTCCGGTTGCCAATCCCAACTGTTTGCCATCATCAATGCCTGCAATACAACTCAATACCATTGTCCCGTGCGAATTCCAACCATACACATTCTCTTTCTTGTTCGGGAAGTTGTAGGTTTTGATAATTTGATGATTCTCTCGCAGATGTCGGAATGCGGAGTGGGTGTCCACGTTCGGGAATCCGCCGTCAAGTACGGCGATGCGTTTCCCTTTTCCGTTGATGCCGTTTTCAACAAACAGATTGCCGCCCATGCGCAAAAGTTGTGGGTACAAAGTTGCGGTGTCGTCGGGTGGCAGGAAACGCTCAGAGACGTCGGTTTGGGCGGGTTGGGCTTCGGCGCGGATGAGGGAGACCTGTTTTACAAAAGGCAGTCTTTCTATCTCTTCGATGCGAAACGAGGCAACGGCGACGGCATTGAGCCAGCGCGACATGCCAATCACCTCTTCCGATAAATCCGCAATGGTATTCACATATTGCTCATTCAACGGGAAGTCGGTGCTGTCATACAGCGAGAGCCCTTTTTGTAGGCGGCGGTCGATGGCTTTGGCATCAAAATAGGCGTATGGATCAAAATGGGTATTCGCCTTATTGGTCAGGAATACCCAATAGATATCTTGCGCATTTGAGCAAAAGAAGCTGCTCAAACACAAAATTACGAACAACATTTTTTTCATGGGGCTGGTACTAAGTTAGTTTTTTATGGCTGCGATTTCTTTAACTGCCTGAATGGCCGTATCAATCTCGGCTTCGGTATTAAAGGCACCGATACTTAGGCGTACGGTTCCGTGAAGGTCGAAGGAGCCGATGCCCATGTGCACTTTCGGGGCGCATTGCAAGCCGGTTCGGCAAGCGATGTCGTAATCCACGTCTAACATGGTGCCCACGTCGCCGGCATCAAATCCGTTAATATTAAATGAAAGCACTGGATTTTGATTTTCGGTAGAGGTAGCGCAATAAATCTTCACGCCTTCGATGGCGCTGATGCCGTCTCTCAATTTTTTCCACAATTTCATCTCTTCGTTGTGGATATTCATAATTCCTTTTTGGGTAATCCATTTAACGCCGGCGTTCAGACCTGCCACGCCGAGCAGATTCAAAGTGCCGGTTTCCAAGCGGTAGGGATACTCATCCAAGTGACCGGGAACTGCGGAGCGCACACCGGTGCCACCGTAGCGGGTATGATGAATGGTAATGCCTTCGCGCACGTACGAGCCGCCGATGCCGGTGGGTCCCATCAAGCATTTATGGCCGGTAAATACGTAAACGTCAATGCCGTTCTTCTCCATGTCCATATCAACTGCGCCGGCACCCTGACTGCCATCTACCACAAAAATCAAGCCGTTTTCTTTGCATATCTTGCCGATTTCCGCCAAAGGTTGAATGGTTCCGATGACGTTGGAGCAATGGGTGCAAACCATCAATTTGGTATTGGATTTAATGCTCTTTTTAACATCGTCGGGGTTTACGTAACCTCTCTCATCGAAAGGCAGATAGGTCACCTCGATGAGACCTTGTTGTTCCAAGCAGTAGAGTGGACGAAGCACGGAATTGTGTTCAAGCATGGTGGTAATCACGTGCATGCCTTTTTCTACGATACCTTGAATGATGATATTGAGGGAATCGGTAGCGTTATAGCTGAAAGTCAGTCGATTATAATCGGAACCGCCATTAAACAATTGGGTAAGCATTTTACGCGTATCGGAGACCAACTCGCCGGTTTCGATAGCGGCATCGAAGCCCGAACGACCCGGATTCACCCCGTGTGTACGGTAAAAATGGTTCATAAAGTCGTAAACCTCAGTAGGTTTGGGAAATGTTGTTGCTGAATTATCTAAATATATCATAACTTTTAATAGTTTTTTATGGCTGCAAAAGTACATGATTATTTTTAATTAGCGAAAGATTTTTTTCGGGACTTTTGGTGTCGATTTTATTTTCAAAAAATGCAAAAAAACCTCCGCTATTCTGAATCACGAATATTTGTAAAATCTGTTTGTTGGAAGCGATTTTTATCCGAAATTATTTGTACTTTTGCACCTTCAAAAAGAAACTTAAATAATTTATTATAAAGTAACGAAATAAAAAACTATGGAAATTTTATCAAACAGAGTTCTCAACTTACCAGAATCGGAAACGTTAGCCATGACAAGCATTGCCCGCGAGCTCAAAGAAGCAGGGAAAGACGTTATCAGTTTAAGTATTGGTGAACCGGATTTTAATACGCCGGAAGAGGTGAAAGTCGCTGCCAAACAAGCAATTGATGAAAATTGGACACACTATCCCCCTGTGCCGGGCTATCCGGAACTGAAAAAAGCAATCTGCGCCAAGTTGAAAAGAGATAACGACTTGGAATACAAACCGGAACAAATTGTGGTATCCACCGGCGCAAAACAATCTATTTATCAAGCGGTGATGGCACTCGTGAACCCGGGTGATGAGGTGATTATTCCCGCTCCCTATTGGGTTTCCTACAAAGCCATCGTACAATTGGCAGAAGGCACATCCATCTATATCAAAACCAAATTGGAAGACGATTTCAAGGTGACGCCCGCGCAGTTGAAAGCTGCCATCACGCCGAAAACGAAATTGATGATCTTCAGCAGCCCCTCCAACCCGACCGGTATGCTCTACACCCAAGAGGAATTGCGTGCCATCGCCGAAGTTCTGCGCGATTATCCCAACATTTTCGTGATTGCAGACGAAATTTACGAACATATCAATTTTGAAGGACACCACGAAAGTTTGGCGCAATTCGACTTCATCAAAGAGAGAGTGATTACCATCAACGGAGTTGCCAAAGGTTTTGCCATGACCGGCTGGAGAATCGGTTTTATCGCTGCGCCCGTGGCTATTGCAAAGGCTTGCAATAAGTTGCAAGGTCAGGTGACCTCGGCTACTTGCTCCATTGCGCAACGCGCTACCATCAAAGCCATGGAGATGGATCCCAAAAACTCTGCCGATATCATCAACATGCGGGAAATTTTCAAAAAACGCCGCGATATGGTGTTCCAACTGTTGCAAGAGGTGCCCGGCTTCAAAGTTCGTCTGCCGAAAGGCGCGTTCTACTTCTTCCCCGAAGTCAGCGAGTTGTACGGACGAAATGTTCCCGCCGATTCTGCCTTTGCTCAAACTTACAAAAAAACGACCATCAACAATTCCACAGACTTGTGCATGTATCTGCTTTATGATGCGAATGTTGCTTTAGTTCAAGGAGTTGCATTTGGTGACGATAATTGCATCCGCCTTTCTTACGCCACTTCAGAAGATAAACTGAAAGAAGCAGTTCGCAGAATCAAAGAAGCAGTGGAAAAAATGACAAAATAATCCTATTATGCCGCTCTTTCAAAACCCCATTCCCATCGAAGGAACCGCCTATTTCGCGTCCGATTTTCATTTCGGAACACCGACTATTGAATGTAGTCAGGAACGCGAATTGCTGGTTATTAAATGGTTAGATGAGATTATGAAAGACGCAGACTATCTGTTCCTTTTGGGCGACATCTTTGATTTCTGGTTCGAGTACAAAGATGTTGTCCCACGCGGCTATTTCAGATTCTTCGCCAAATTGGCGGAATTGCACGATAAAGGCATTAAAATCTACTATTTCACGGGAAATCACGACATGTGGGTGAACAACTATTTCTCCCAAGAAATGGGAATGACCGTTTTTACGAAACAACAGCCGTTTCTCATCAACGGGAAAAAATGTATGGTCGGTCACGGCGACGGATTGGATCCGAAAGACAAAGGTTATTTGTTCATCAAGAAACTGTTTGCTTTTCGTCCGAACCGGATGCTTTACGCTTCCCTTCACCCGCGCATTGCCTTTGGCATTGCCCGCTTTTTCTCCAAAAGTAGCAGAAATGCCAATGGAAAACGCGAAAATCAGTATAAAAGTGCCAAAATAGAGAGCATTATTCCCTATATCCTCCAAACTGCCCAAACCGAAAATATCGATTGTTTTATTTACGGACATCGGCACATGCCGTCGGAATCTACTTATGATAATAATGTAAAGTATTTTAATATAGGAGATTGGTTGTCTCATTACTCCTATTTGCGCTGGTCACCGACCTCAGTTTCCCTACAATTTTTTAAATCTTAAATATGGAAATAAACAGTACGCATCGTGCCGGTTTTGTCAATATTATTGGAAATCCCAATGTGGGGAAAAGTACGCTCATGAATTGCTTGGTCGGGGAGTCTTTGTCGATCATTACTTGCAAGGCACAAACTACGCGCCACCGCATCAAGGGCATTGTGGATGGGGAGGATTTTCAAATCGTCTATTCCGACCTTCCGGGAATCTTAACACCTGCTTACAAAATGCAGGAAATGATGATGCGTTTTGTAAGCGAATCATTGCGCGATGCCGACCTCATTCTCTATATGGTAGAGTGCGGGGAATCAAAATATAATGAGGAAATTATTGAAAAATTAAAATTGATCAATACTCCTATTTTATTGATTATTAATAAAATAGATAATCATTCGCCGGAAGATATTGCCGCTACGGTCGCTCATTGGACTGCCTTGCTCCCGCAAGCTGAAGTCGTGCAAATTTCAGCGTTACAGCGATTGAATCTGGATGTTTTGCGTCAAAAAATTGTTGAAAAATTGCCGTTTTGTCCGCCATATTTCCCAAAAGATCAGCTTACCGACCGCCCAATCCGTTTTTTTGTATCGGAAATGATACGCGAAAAAATTCTGTTGCTTTATAAAAAGGAAATTCCTTACAGCGTGGAAGTGGTGGTTGAGCAATATAAAGAAGATGAAAGTATGGTGCATATTGGGGCTATGTTGTATGTGGAACGGGAAACGCAAAAAGCCATTATCATCGGAAATAAAGGGCAGGCAATCAAGCAATTAGGAATCGATTCGCGTCAGGCAATTGAAGATTTTTTGGGCAAACATGTCTATTTGGACCTTTCGGTGAAAGTGCTGAAAGATTGGCGAAACAGTGATTTGATTATGAAACGTTTTGGCTATGCATAATATTTAAAATCAATTTATTAAGATGAAAATTATTGACGGAAAACAAATATCTGTTGAGATAAAAAAAGAAATTGTCGAAAAAATTAATTCCGACTTGAATAAGGGCATTCGCGAACCGCACTTGGCTGCTATTATCGTGGGCGAAGATGGTGCCTCCAAAACCTATATCGACAGCATACGCCGAGTCTGCACGGAAGTCGGCTTTCTCGTTTCTATCTATCAACATTCGCCAACTGTTACTGAAGAAGAGTTGCTAAGTTGCATCGATTTTTTGAATCGTGATGATGAAGTGGATGGTTACATCATTCAAATGCCGTTGCCGAAGCATATTTCTATGGAACACGTCATTGCTCACGTGGATCCGAAAAAAGATGTGGATTGTTTTCACCCGATTAATTATGGAAAATTATTGTTGGGGGAAGCAGCGTTTCTTCCTGCAACTCCTTATGGCACAATGGAATTACTTAAACGATCCGGTATTCAGGTGGCAGGCAAACATTGTGTCGTATTAGGCAGAAGCAATATCGTGGGCAAACCGCTGGCAATGTTGTTGGCAGAAAAATCCGAACAAGGCAATGCGACCGTTACCATTTGTCACAGTCATACGGCAAATTTGAAAGAAATTTGTGCTTCGGCAGATGTGTTGTTAGTGGCGATTGGCAAACCGGAAATGATTACAGCAGAGTATGTTAAGAAAGGTGCCGTGGTCATAGATATTGGGATTCATCGCATTCCCGACAGCACGACAGAAAAAGGGTATCGCATTTGTGGCGATGTAAAATATGACGAAGTTGCGCCGCAATGCAGTGCCATTACTCCAGTCCCGGGCGGCGTGGGTCCTATGACGATGGTGTGTCTGTTGCTGAATACCATGAAAGCCGCTCAATTAAATCGAAAAGAATAAAATGGAATCACTTAATACACGTATTGACAAATGGTTATGGGAAGTGCGGCTCTTTAAAACCCGCTCTATGGCAACCGATGCGTGCAACGCCGGCAAAGTAAAAATGAACGGCACCAATGTCAAGCCTTCCAAAAATGTGAAGACCGATGAGGTTTATCTGGTCAGAATCGGACAGTTGGAAAAGACCGTGCAAGTAGTTGATGCACCGAAAAGTAGGGTAGGGGCAGCCTTGGTGCCGCAGTATTATGTTGACAAAACTCCGGACGATGAGTACGAAAGAGTGAAGATGTTGCGCACCCGTTTTGAATTTCGTGAACATGGCGAAGGCCGACCCACCAAACGCGACCGCCGCCAAATAGAATATATTAAAGATTTCTACGGAATGGATGATGATAATTCCTTCGAATAAACATAATTTACTGATTATTAAATATATATAAAATGAAAGTTCAATTTTTAGGAGCCACTACCGAAGTTACAGGTAGTAAATTTCTGCTGACGACAGTCAAAGGAGTTAAGATATTATTGGATTGCGGAATGTACCAAGGGAAAGGATTGGAAACCGATGGAATGAACCGCGATTTGGGCTTCGACCCGAAGGAAATTGATTATATTCTGCTGTCCCACGCCCATATCGACCATTCTGGTCTGATTCCATACGTTGTGAAGCTGGGTTTCAAAGGCACCGTTTTTTGTACGCCGGCAGCCCGCGATCTGTGTTCTATTATGTTACCCGATTCAGGTAAGATACAAGAATCTGATACACAGCAATTTAATAAAAAACGTGCGCGCCAAAGTCTGAAACCGGTTGAACCCATCTATACGATGCACGATGCGGCGGTCAGCATGAGACAATTTGTCAGTATCCCTTACGATTTGCCATTTGACATCACTCCCGATTTTTCTATCCGCTTTATCAATTCCGGTCACATGCTCGGAAGTGGAGCCATTTACATTACCTATAAAGAAAACAGAAAGAAGAAAACCCTTTGCTACACGGGCGATGTGGGACGTTACAACAAAACCATTCTTCCCGACCCGTCTGCCTTCCCGCAAGCCGAATACATCATCACTGAATCTACTTATGGAAACCGCGAGCACACCACAATTGACCAAGCTGAGCGCGATTTGGCGTTGGTGGTGAAAGATGCGTGCGCCAAACGACGCGGTAAACTCATTATCCCCTCTTTTGCCATCGGCAGAACACAGGAAATTGTCTATGCACTTCAGAAATTAAAGAATGCCAATAACTTACCGGATGTCGATATCTTTGTGGATAGTCCGTTAGCGGTTTCTGCTACCGACATTTTCCGTCTGCATAGTGACTGTTTTAACGAGACCATGCAAGATTATATTAAGGTGGACAGCGATCCGTTTGGCTTTCAAAACCTCCACTATGTGCGCAGTGTTGACGATTCCAAGCGTTTGAATAATTACAATCGTCCGTGCATTATTATTTCCGCTTCGGGCATGATGGAAGCCGGACGTGTAAAACACCATTTAGCGAATAATATTGAGAACCCGCGTACGACGATTCTGTCGGTAGGTTATTGTTCCCCTACAACGCTGGGTGCCAAGATTATGCGTGGCGATAATACCGTCTCCATCTTTGGGGTGAAGTACAAAGTAAAAGCTACGTTGGCATCTATCGAAGCCTTTTCCGGTCACGCTGATTATAAGGAGTT
>JALNYF010000048.1 GCA_023229985.1 Bacteroidales bacterium
ATAATCTTCCATATTTGAAATATCATTATACATTGTCGTATCAGATTCTGCAGGGGCAGCTTCGGCAACTTCTTCATTTTCATCATTTTCAAAAGACAAGTCGTTGTCGGCAGCCATCTCATGGGAATTAACAATGTCCAAAGGAACTTCTGTTTCTTCTTGTTTGTTTTCAGGTTTTGCATGCGTGGGAGTGCCTGTTTCCGCTTCAAAATGAATCACATTTTTATCGTATTCTTTACTCAATTCATTTCTTCCCGTAATATAGAGATCGGGTAGTTTTTGTAATTCCGTTTCTTTTTGATTATCAATTATCTCATCATCATCTTCTTGCATTCTATTAGCCGAAGAGTTCCCATCTTTTTTTCCCTTCTTTTTAAAAATATGAATTTTTGACCAAAAAGAGAGAAAGTTATCGGTAGAAAGATTGTAACATAGTATTAGT
Organism: Bacteroidales bacterium; assembly: GCA_023229985.1. Classification (GTDB taxonomy): domain Bacteria; phylum Bacteroidota; class Bacteroidia; order Bacteroidales; family WCHB1-69; genus UBA1756. Next base: position 443 of record JALNYF010000048.1, read on the forward strand.
AAGATAAAAAGGAGCGTTAAAAGAATAAAAAAGGTGGCAACGACACCGGTTTTCTCCACCAGGAATCCTTGTGTAATGAAACTACCGAAAGTTCCGGCTACAAAGTTATAGGTTTCTGGGAGGAAGAGAGCCAATATCATAGAAAAACAAGCCATTGTCAATAAAGCAGTTACAGTTGTTTTAACTAAAGGCAGCATCGTTTTATCGAAAGTCATTTTTACACCATACAGAAAAAAGAGGAAAGGAAATCCTATTGAGAAAAAGCCAAAAAAATAATCTACAAAAAAGAATGCTATATATGCGCCCAATGCGCCGCACCAATTGGCAACTTCCTCAGCTCCAAGCTCTACGTATGGACGGTCTGTGCCATTTGTAAAATAATAAGAGAAAATGGAGATCACTGAAAGAACGGCAAACAAGATAAAAATAATACCATAAATTTTGATCATTATGGGACTTAGCAAGCCACTCTTCCAGGATTTTTTTGATGATTTGCCTGAGGATTTTTTTGATGAATTACTGCTATTTGAAGACGACTTCGATTTTTTGCTCTTGCCACTACCCCTGCTATTCGTCTGATAATTAGATAAAGTCCGCATATTATTAAATAAAATTATTATTTACAATGATAGCACAAAATTACTATTAATATATGAGATTAAGTTTTATCCAATAAAAGAATATCAACAATACTGTGTTTAGAAATAAGAGTGTGAATAATATAAAGGATGATTTTTCGTTTGTACTTTTGCAATAAAATATATTTTATGAATACGTTATTTTTATTAGAAGTTGAAGAACTAAGTATTTTTAAATTAGCATTTGATCCGAACAGTTTATGGATTATGATTCCTCTATTTTTAATGCTTGGATTAGAAATCTACATATTTATTGAGCGGTGGCTTACTATTAACAGTGCTTCCAAGGATGATCGTAATTTTATGAACAACATTCGTGATTTTATTCATGATGGGAAGTTGGATTCGGCGATGGCGCTATGCAAAGGCAACGACACGCCCTTAGCGAGAATGATTGAAAAGGGTCTGACGCGCATCGGGAAACCGCTGAATGACGTTGCAGCAGCCATCGAAAATACGGGTGTATTGGAAGTACAAAGGTTGGAAAGAAGAGTTCCCATATTGGCAACCATCGCCGCGATTGCTCCCATGTTGGGTTTCTTGGGAACCGTTGTCGGTATGGTAATTGCTTTTCACAACATGGCAGCTAATCCCAACAATTTGGATATTACCGTTCTTTCCAGCGGCATTTACACTGCCATGATTACCACTATAGCCGGTTTGATTGTCGGCATCATTGCTTATGTTTTCTATAACATGCTGGTTTCCAAAATTTCTCAAGTGGTACACGTCTTAGAAGCCAAAACCACTGAATTTATGGACTTATTACACGAACCGGTTTAAAATCGTAAAAAAATGGCTATCAATCTGCACAATAAAATAAAATTGGAAACGAGTAGCACCTCCATGTCAGACTTGGTGTTCCTGTTACTTATTTTCTTTATGATAACCTCCACTATGGTAGCACCTAATATTATCAAACTATCACTACCCGCCAGCAACTCGGGGAGACAAAATACTCCTCGAAATATCGAAGTTTACATCGATTCATTGAAAAATTACTATGTGAATCCGGAAGGAAAGGGAAATGACTTTCATACAACCGTTGCCGATAGTTTACTACCCGCACTTAGAATTGCCACTCAAAATGACAAATCGGAACAACGCGCCATTATTTTGCGCTCCGATAAATCTGTGCCGATAGAAAATATTGTTGAGATAATGGACGTTCTTAATGTATTAAACAATGAATTAGAAGCAGCCAAACAGGAACGTTATAAAGTTGCCTTAGCAACAGAAGGGAAAAATTAATTATGGAAAAAGAGAAAAAAAACCATTTGATTTCAGCAGGCGGAACGCTCATTTCGATGGGAATTGTTCTTATTTTTTTATTGCTGTGCAGTTTTAAGCAAGAAAATCCACCACCACCGGCAAAAAAAATCATCATGGTGGAATTGGAAGACTACGGCGGCGGTGGCGGTGGCGGCGGCACTCCCCAACAACCCAAAATCGGTAATAATTCTGTTAGTGAGAATGTCGTTACCGATAATTCCCCCGACGCACCGGTCACACACCTACCCATCAACAAAACCACCAATAAAACGAACGAAACCGCCACGCCCAAGATTAATCGCAATGCCATTTATAGTGGTGTGGGCGGTGGCTCAGGCTCAGGTAACGGAACGGGCAGCGGCAGCGGAACAGGCAGTGGAAAAGGTACCGGTATCGGTGACGGAAACGGCGACGGTATCGGAAACGGTATCGGAGAAGGCACCGGCGACAGAGGTTATCGTAAAAAACCTAACATCGTCATTGATGTACACGAAAAAGGAGAAGTCCATGTTGAAGTGCTAGTAGATGCCAACGGTAACGTCACCAAAGCAAGAATTATCCCCGGCAAAACGACCATTACCAATACTGCCATCCAAAACGAATGCCTTCGCAGAGCTAAAGCTGCTCAATATATTACCGGCAAAGAAGAATTTCGGCATATTATATTTCGTCCACAAAGCTAACCTAATTCTCCCAAAACTACCTGACTTAGAACGCCAACTGCTGTTTGCAGTGCCGTTTCATCAATATCAAAATAGGCAGAATGTAAGGCTCCCCTACTCTCACCAATCGGCGGTTGTGTGCCTAAACGGAAAAAAGTTCCCGGTACTTTTTGCAAATAATAAGAAAAATCTTCGGCGGTCATTCGCTTCGGAATTGTTATCACTTTCTCCGCACCCAACCATTTGGACGCATATCCACTCACCCGACGCGTAACTTCGGGGTCATTCATCAAAACGGGATAACCGTTCCTAATATTTACCTCACAAGAGCCTCCCATCTCCCGCGCAGTACGGGTGGCAATATCCGTTATCATCGCCAATACCTTTACGCGCCACTCTTCGCTAAAAGTTCGAAAAGTTCCCGCAATCACCGCCTTGTCAGGAATGATATTACAACTTCCCTCAGCCAGCAATCGCCCAAATGACAAAACCATATCCACATCACCGGGTTTAGCACGATTTACCTGACAATCAATTTCTTCTATAACCTTTGCCGCAATTATGATGGGGTTCACTATTTCGTCAACTAAAGCAGCGTGCCCGCCTTTTCCCAAAACGGTCAGATGTATTTCGTCGGTGGAAGCCATGAATGCTCCCTCGCGCAAACCGATGGTCCCGCTCCGAAGCTCAGGACTCACGTGCAAACCGAAAATGGCATCAACGTGAGGATTTTCAAGCACACCGGCTTCTATCATGAAAGGAGCACCGCCCTCGTATTCTTCTTCCGATGGCTGAAATATTGCCTTTACATTTCCCGAAAACAGATCCTTACACTCATTCAAAACCATCAATGTTCCCAACAGTGCCGCCATGTGTACATCATGACCACAAGCGTGCATCACCCCTTCATTTACAGAAGAATAAGTAGCGTTCGTCATTTCCGTAATCGGCAAGGCGTCCATATCCGCCCGCAGTGCGATGGTTTTACCACTTCCGTTTTTGCGAGTTCCGGATAACAATGCCACGATCCCGTGACCTGCTACATCCTTATTATAAGGAATTTGCAAATCATCTAAACATTTACAAATAAAAATTGCTGTTTGCTCTTCTTTGCCGGACAATTCAGGATGTTGGTGCAAATATCGCCGTATTTCCACAATTTGCGAAAAAAAACGACTAATTGCCCGATTCATCACTAACACATCTGACATTATTTAGAATAAACTGATTGAAACTCCTACCGACATCGGGTAAATCTTAGGACCTTTGCCTTCGTCAAAAACTTTATTCAACTGATATGAGTAAAAAACACCAAAAGCTTTCCACCCCATTCTCAGGTAAACGTCTGCACTAAATTTTTGCTTATAATAGAAATCTTTATTCTTATAATTCAAAAAATCGCCTTCCACTCCATTAAAATCATCCCCTTTGTAGCGATGTGACATACCTGCGACCAATCCGACGTTGATTCCGACCCCAATTTTGAAACCGGAAGAATGTCTATAACGAATTTCAAAAGGAATATGACAATTCACGTAAGAAACACGATTCAATTTATAATCAATATTTTCGGGAATCAGATAATACTTCATCACATCAGTTTCTTTGTCCATCTTTAATACACAATTGGAAAACTGTGTGTAATAGGTGAATCCAACTCCCAATCCAAAAGAAACGGGGCCTTTTTTAGGAGTAAGGAAATCCCACAAAACGGCAACATTGAAACCGGGGTTAAATTTTTTAAAATTGCCCTGGGAGGGTGTCCCCATCCAAAAAGAATGGTAAATATCAAAAACCAATCTGTCGCGAACAACAACAGGTCTGTCTATTTTGTCAAGTAAGTTTTGGGGTTTACCTGCAACATCATTTTGAGCATAACTCACAACGCCAATCAGACAAACAACTATACAGAGAATTATTTTCTTCATTTTATAAAATTAAGTTGCAAAAGTACATATTTTTTTTGTATGTGTTGCGATTCTGAAAAACATTTTATCAATCATACGACAAATAAACGGAGTATTAAAAAATAACAAGTTTTACGACAACAAATTAATTCTAATAATGTTGAATAACCAATTTTGATTGCGACACTCTCCCCATTACATCAACACAACGCAATACATAAATACCGGGTGCCCAATCGCTTGTATTCACACGATGATTATATTCTTGTTCAACAGTCAGCAATTGAATAAGTTGCCCGTAAGCATTGTATATATAAATCGTTTCAAGGTCTTCCGCAATCACGTTCACATATTCAGAAGCAGGATTCGGATAGATTAGACAGTTTTGAAGGCTGTTTTCGGCAATATTTGTACTCACATTGACGGTAAAAAATGCCGTATCGGTACAGAAATTATCGTTGGCAACGACGACAAAATATTCTGTCGTGTCAGATGGTGCAACCGTAATGGTGGCTGTGGTGTCGCCCGTATTCCATGAAAAGCTGTCTCCACCTTCGGCGGTCAACGTTGTAAATTCGCCCGCTGATATTTCACTATCGCCAGATATAACTGCTTCCGGAGTCGCAACAATCGTAAGATTTAAAATTGCAACGCTGTCGCACGCACCGGCAACGTCATATGAATGTGTATATTCACCGGAAACATACAAAACTTCTCCATCCCATTCGTAAGAATCGCAAGCAGTTTCTGAAAAACGAGTGGTATCTGGGTAATAAATGGTCAAATTCAACGTCACCACACTATCACAGCCCTGCGTACTTGTGAAGGTCTGAGAATATTCCCCACTCATTGTAAGCAGTTCATTATTAAATAAATAGCTTTCACATGCAGAAATATTCAAAGTGGTTTCCAAAATGTCGGTAATCGTCAAATGAAGGGTTACCATGCTATCACAACCGGCTGTTGTTTGCCACAAATTTTGGTAAGTTCCACTCTGGGTGTAAGTCGTGCCATTCCAGGTGTAAGAGTCACATGCCACAGGGTAAAAATCATTGTTATATGACTGATTAATAACAAGTTCTAAAATAACCGTACTATCACATTCATTGGCAGCCGTGAAAACTACCGAATAGTTGCCACTTTGCGTATAAGTATTGCCATTATATAAATAAACATCGCAAGCCGTATCTCTTATAAATGTAGTAACTGAATGATTAACAGTTAAATGCAATGTCACGATGCTATCGCAGCCGATGGCTGTTTGCAAAGTCCGCACATAGTCACCGCTTTGTGTAAAAATTTCATTATTCCAAGAATAGACATCACAATCCGTAGCCGAAAAATCGGTTTCAACGCTGTGCCCGATGGTCAAATGCAACGTTACCACACTGTCGCAGCCCAGATAACTTTCATAATGTTTTGTATAATCACCTGATTGGTAATAGGTTGTACCGTCCCAAGTATAGCTTTCGCAGGCACTTTCATTCCATTCGTTGGTTACTTCGCTATGAATAGTCAAATGAAGTGTTACCACACTGTCGCAGCCTAAATAACTTTCATAATGATGTGTATAATCACCTGATTGGTAATAGGTTGTACCGTCCCAACTAAAACTATTGCAAGCAGTTTCCGAAATATCATTCAATAGGGTACAACCCTCTGTATTAAAGCTCCATACCACCGACCAAGGCGAGTTTCCGTTCCCATCATAGCCGCGCACGCGCCAATAATAAGTGGTATTGGGCAACAATCCTTGCAGAGGCGTTGTGATAGAAGCTGTCGTAACAGATTGAAAATCTGCAAAATCGTTGCTCAAAGCATACTGCAATTCATAACCGATTACATTGCTCAAAGATGTCCATTCAAAAAGCTGCCCGTCCTGGGGAATGCCCGTGCTTAAATCTGCAGGAGCAATCAATGACGGCGCAATAGTCAAATTGTATTGTGTATTAAAAGCCCAAACAACCGACCATTCCGACGTATCGACTTCGTTCATCACTCGCACGCGCCAATAGTAGGTCTCTCCATAGCGCAAAGATGGAGTAGTAGCATAATTGTAGCTTCTTTGGGCGATGTACATATTGGCAGAATTGAAAAGTGGTGTAACGTCATACTGGTACTGATAGTAAGTGCCACCGGAGTAGGAACTCCAATTTAATTGGGGAGTTAATGTGGTGACGGTAGCTCCGTTGCTTGGTGATACCAAATTTAAAGAAGGACGAGTGGTAAAAGACCAAATAACCGACCATTCCGAAGTATCAACTTCATTCATCACACGCACCCGCCAATAGTATGTTTCTCCGTAATGTAGCGCCGGCGTGGTTACATAAGTATAACTTGATGTACGTAAGCCGGTTACAAAATAGGGAGAATCAAAATTGGAACTCGTATCACATTGATATTCATAATATGTGCCCCCGGATAAGCTATTCCATTCCAACTGCGGTTTCGTAGTAGAAACCGTTGCACCGTTGCTCGGGGATATCAAGCTAAAAGAATTTCTGGTTGTAAAAGACCAAACCACCGACCAATCGGAAGTATCGACTTCGTTCATCACACGCACCCGCCAATAATATGTTTCTCCGTAATGTAGCGCCGGCGTGGTTACATAAGTATAACTTGATGTACGTAAGCCGGTTACAAAATAGGGAGAATCAAAATTGGAACTCGTATCACATTGATATTCATAATAAGTGCCACCGGAAAAACTATTCCATTCCAACTGCGGTTTCGTAGTAGAAACCGTTGCACCGTTGCTCGGGGATAACAAGCTAAAAGAATTTCTGATTGTGAAAGACCAAATGGCAGACCAATCGGAAGTATCGACTTCATTCATCACACGCACTCGCCAATAATATGTTTCACCGTAATGCAGCGCCGGTGTGTTTACATAAGTATAACTTGATGTACGTAAGCCGGTTACAAAATAGGGAGAATCAAAATTTAAACTCGTATCACATTGGTATTCATAATAAGTGCCGCCGGAAAAACTATTCCATTCCAACTGCGGTTTCGTAGTAGAAACCGTTGCCCCGTTGCTCGGGTATAACAAGCTAAAAGAATTTTTGATTGTAAAAGACCAAATGGCAGACCAATCGGAAGTATCGACTTCGTTCATCACACGCACTCGCCAATAATATGTTTCACCGTAATGTAGCGCCGGTGTGTTTACATAAGTATAACTTGATGTACGTAAGCCGGTTACAAAATAGGGAGAATCAAAATTTAAACTCGTATCACATTGATATTCATAAAAAGTGCCCCCGGAAAAGCTATTCCATTCCAACTGCGGTTTCGTATTAGAAATCGTTCCGCCGTTGCTCGGGTATAACAAACTAAAAGAATTATTGATTGTAAAAGACCAAATGGGAGACCAATCTGTGGTATCCACTGCGCTGATAGCGCGCACACGCCAATAATATGTTTCACCGTAATGCAGCGCCGGTGTGTTTACATAAGTATAACTTGATGTACGTAAGCCGGTTACAAAATAGGGAGAATCAAAATTCAAACTCGTATCGCACTGATATTCATAATATGTGCAGCCGGAATAGGTATTCCACGCCAATTGCGGTTTAGTTGACGAAACAGTAGCGCCATTTGCAGGTGAGACCAAAGTAATTGAAGTTTTTGTAGTAAATTCCCGAACTTCACTCCATTCGGAAGTATCAACCGCATCAATGGCTCGCATACGCCAATAATAGTGTTGGCTGGAATGTAAGGTTCCAGAAGTAACGTAAGAACTTGTGGATGTGCCGGTTACAAAATAGGGAGAATTAAAATTGATATTGGTATCACATTGATATTCGTAGCGGGTTGAACCGGAAATCGTATTCCATTCCAGACTTGGTCTTACCGAAACATTCGTGGCATGATTCGACGGCGAAATGAGTGTCAGCGTTGCCTTGGTGGTAAAATCCCGAACTTCACTCCATTCTGAAGTATCAACCGCATCGATGGCACGCATGCGCCAATAGTAGTGTTTTCCGTAATATAACGGCCTACATGTTATATAAGATCCTGTCGTTGTGTTGGTTACAAAATATGGAGAATCAAAATTTTCGGTCGTGTCGCACTGGTATTCATAGCGAGTGGAACCGGAAATTGTATTCCACTCAAAGTACGGAGTAACGGCAACATTCGTGGCGTGATTCGACGGTGATGTGAGTGTCAGCGTTGCCTTGGTGGTAAAATCCCGAACTTCACTCCAATCGGAAGTATCAACCGCATCAATGGCACGCATGCGCCAATAGTAGTGTTTCCCGTAATATAACGGCCTACATGTTATATAAGATCCTGTCGTTGTGTTGGTTACAAAATATGGAGAATCAAAATTTTCGGTCGTGTCGCACTGGTATTCATAGCGAGTTGAACCGGAAATTGTACTCCACTCAAAGTAGGGAGTAACGGCAACGTTAGTAGCATGATTCGACGGCGAAGTGAGTGTCAGGGTCGCCTTAGTGGTAAAAACGCGAACCGTACTCCATGCAGAAGTATCACTTGCGTTACACGCACGCACGCGCCAATAGTATGTTTTACCATAATAGAGAGCCGGACAAGTCGCGTAATAACTTGTTGTTGTGCCGGTTACAAAATAAGGTGTATTAAAAGTGCTTTCCAAGTCGCATTGATACTCGTAGCGATTTGCACCGGAAACCGTGTTCCATTCCAAACTTGGTCTTACTGCAACATTGGTGGCATTATTGACGGGACTTGATAGTGTGGGGGTTGATAATTGTGCATGAGAGGTGAGCCAACAGAAGAACAACCCTAAAAAAAGTTGATACTTTTTCATAATATAATGATTTACAATAATCTAAAAATTTAATCCAATTTAAGGACAGCTAAGAAAGCGGACTGGGGAACTTCGACATTTCCGATTTGTCGCATTCTTTTTTTACCTTGTTTTTGTTTTTCCAACAATTTCCGTTTACGGCTAATGTCACCGCCGTAGCATTTGGCAGTCACATCTTTACGGACGGCTTTAACGGTTTCGCGGGCTATAATTTTGGTGCCGATAGCAGCTTGTATGGCAATATCAAATTGCTGTCTTGGAATGAGTTCCTTGAGTTTTTCGCAAATTTTTCTTCCAAAAGGATATGCATTATCAACGTGCGTAAGCGATGAAAGAGCATCAACAGAATCGCCGTTAAGCAGAATATCCAATTTGACGAGTTTTGCCGGTTGATAATCGGAAATATGGTAATCGAAGGAGGCATAACCTTTGGAGATACTTTTTAATTTGTCATAAAAGTCGAAGACAATTTCGCCCAATGGCAGGTTAAAAGTCATTTCCACACGGTTTGAGGCAATATAGACTTGGTTGAGCAATACACCTCGTTTGTCCAAGCAAAGTTTGATAATGGGACCGATGAAGTCGGCTTTGCTGATAATTTGAGCGCGGATGAAGGGTTCTTCAACGTGGTCAATCAAGTTAGGGGAAGGCATACCGGAAGGGTTATGCACTTCTATCAACTCATTTTTAGTCGTATATAAATTGTATGAAACATTTGGAACGGTGGCAATTACATCCATATCAAATTCGCGGTCGAGGCGTTCCTGCACAATCTCCATGTGCAGCAAGCCGAGGAATCCGCAGCGAAAGCCGAAGCCAAGCGCAGCAGAGGATTCGGGTACAAAAGAGAGGGAAGCATCGTTAAGTTGCAGTTTTTCGAGGGAAGCGCGGAGTTCTTCGTATTGGTCGGCATCGGTGGGATAAATTCCGGCAAAGAGCATAGGCTTAACTTCTTGAAAACCGGCAACTGCCTTTTGGCAGGGATTTTCCACATGGGTAAAGGTATCGCCGACGTGCACTTCTTTCGAGGTCTTAATCCCGGAAATAATATAACCGACGTCGCCCGCACTCATCACTTTTCGAGGTTCTTGGCGCAAGCGCAGTACGCCGATTTCGTCGGCGTTGTACTCTTTTCCGGTGGACAAAAATTTGACAAAATCGTTTGTATGGATCGTTCCGTTGAAGATTCTAAAATAAGAGATGATTCCGCGATAGGAGTTAAAGATGGAGTCAAAGATAAGTGCTTGCAATGGCGCGTTGGAGTCTCCTTTCGGAGCGGGAATTTTCTCAATGATAGCCTGAAGGAGTTCTTCAACGCCGAGTCCTGTTTTTCCGCTGGTCTCAATAATATCGGATTCATCGCAGCCGATTAAATCTATGATTTGGTCTTTCACTTCGGCAGGCATGGCGGCAGCCATGTCCATTTTATTAAGGACCGGAATAATTTCCAAGTTATTGTCAATGGCTAGATAGAGGTTAGAAATAGTCTGAGCCTGAACACCTTGCGTTGCATCCACTAACAATAGAGCACCTTCGCATGCGGTAATGGAGCGGGACACTTCGTAAGAGAAATCGACGTGCCCGGGGGTGTCAATCAGATTCAGCACATATTCTTCGCCTTTGTAGCGATAATTCATTTGTATAGCGTGACTTTTGATAGTGATACCTCTTTCTCTTTCGAGAGCCATGTCATCTAACACCTGATCTTGGAAATCTCTATCGTTTACCGTGCCGGTAAATTGCAGCAGCCTGTCTGCTAACGTACTCTTACCGTGGTCGATATGAGCGATTATGCAAAAGTTTCTTATATTCTTCATCGTCGGCAAAAGTACGACTTTTTTTTATAAAAAGGAGGAGATTTCTTGATGAAATCTCCTCCGGTTATGAAAAAAATTGTTGTTGAATTAAAATTCCCAAAGGTCGTGCTCGAACTTACGGATTTTCTCAGTAATTTTATCGGATTCGATGCGTTGGTCGCGTGCGTTGGCGATATATTCATCGATTTGACGGTCGTTATAGACGTTTTGTTCCTGATAAATATAGCTTGAAAATTCGCGTTTCCATGTCAAAATATCGTCTAATGACAATCTTTGAGCATTGTTCTTAGGGTTGTAAACTTCTTGTTGAGCCAGATAGGGTCTTAACTCATCAAAGAGAATAAAACCGACGCGTTTTTTGCTTTTGATGGCACCAACAGCTTCTTCTTCTTGCCCGGGTTGAGGTTCGCCGGTATTGGTTTCTTTTTCGTACTCAATCATGGGTTCGATTTCCAAAATTCTGACTTCCAAGAGAGAGCGTTGTTTGTCAAAAAACCAAATTTCTTTCACACGATAAAGAGTCACTTGACGTGGAGTAAATTCTTCTTCGTATTCCAATTCGCCAATGACTTCAAAAGTTTCAGGGTCAATTTGTTCGGTTCTTTTCAATTCAACCAAATTGGCTCTAATTTCTGCGCGGCTTGAGGGAGTAGTACAATACTCATCGGTATAAATGGGAAGATAATCGGTAGCATCGGTTTCTTTGAATTTTAAAGCGTCAAAGATAACCTTTGCTAAGCTTCTCCAAGTACCTCTTTGGTCTTGAGGAAAATAGAGCGGGTGGTTCATTTTTTCTTTCAAATCTATCGTTCTCCAAATGGTGTGATAATACATCACATCATTATTACGTTGGTGGACGTAAGAAATGGGTTTAGAAAAATCACCTACTTCAGTTTGTTCCCAGAAGGTTTCAACCGGTTTACGGACAGGTTGTTGCATGGTGCTACCTGTTGTATCGGTTTCTTGCGCAAAAGCGAAAGAGGCGATACATAAAGCAAAGACGGACAAAACAATTTTTTTCATAACAAATTTATTTTGAATTATTTAATTCTGATAGTAATATCGCGGAGTGTACGTTGACCAGCGATGGAAGAGACTTTGATATCGGAGAAAATGATAATGGTACCGGTAGTTGCGCTATTGATCGCTGATTTCACGTCACCACTAAATGCACCACCTGAGCAAACTTTAGGTGCGCCTTCGATACCTTTGGTAATGAAAGTAACACGGTAAGATTGAACAGTCCATTTCAAGTTATAGACGAAATCGTCGCCCATACGAGCAGTAATGAACGGGTTGGCATTTAATTCGCTCTTGGTTCTTTTGCCGCCCCAGATATTAGCACCCAAATAAGATGTTGGATCCGGAACTTTCTTAACGCGGAATACCGTATTTCCCATATTCTTGGCACCCCCATCACTTTTGGCGGATACCGTAGCGGTTATAGTTTTACCGATTAAGTTGGTCGGAATAGTTACGTCATATTTACCTGCTCCGGTAGGTTTTAATTGACAACCCGGGATAGAAACAGATAATCTCTTAACATCAACGGAACCGGATACAGAAACCGGGTTTGGAATACCTGCGTATAAAACGTTCATGTTATCGGCAGCAATAGTAGCTGACGGTTGAATGACTTGATAAGTATCGTGGAATGGGAAATACTTATCTTCGCCGTCGGTACCTTTTACTTTAATCAAACCGGCAAATTTTTGTTCGCCTGTTCCGCCTGCGCTAAGTTCCAATTTTGCGGTACCCAGACCGGTAATATGTTGAGCACTGCCAATTTCTGCAGGGGTCATGGTATCTCTGCCCATCATGTAATAAACATCAATAGGTTCGGTGGAGTTAAAAGCGGCCACAACGATATCGGATTCATATTTTCCGCCGGTGAATACAATTTGAGATTTTGGAATAGCACGACCTTCGGCTTTATCAAATGATAATTCTTTAGCGTCAATACCGTTTAAGATTTCTTGAAGAATAGCAGATTCTGCATTTCTGACTTCTCCTGACATTTTAGCGAAAATAATAACGGTACCGGCAGTAATCAAATGATTAAATGTATGATTTTCCCAGTCTTCAACGGTACCATCCTTTTTTCTAAAATTTTCCATGCTTAAACCAATGGCGGCGGCGGCTTTTTTGTAAACCTCAGGATCTACTTGACCGGTATCTTTGCCATTCTTTTTCTTAGTAGGAAGGAGTTTAAGAATATTAGCCTTATATTCTTCCACTTTTTCTTTTAAAGCGGTGGCACGTGTTTTACCACCTATTTTTTCTTCCAAGAGAAAAAAGGTTGATTTATCGAAGTTATCTTTCCCTTCAATTTTTTCAACCGGGAGAATAGTAGTTTTTGTTTCGGCCAGTCCTTCTTGAACTTTTTCAGCTCCATCCACATATTTTACCAAATCCATTCTCAGGTTATCAATATAGAGAACCATATCATTGGTGAGTTTCTGTAATTGTTTAGCTTTTGCTTGCGCCGCTTTTCCATTAGCGGTGGTATCGCTTTCAATAGCATTATATTTAACATTGTTCGCTTGTGTCAAACTTATATTGGATTTTGTCATTGTTTCATCAACAAGATTGAAAGCATCTAATATATCTTTTGACACATTCAGTGCCAACATAGCGGTCAGCACCAAGTACATCATACCTATCATTCGCTGCCTCGGGGTTTCCGGACAATTTGTTGCACCCATACTATATATATTTTAAGTTATTAATAATTTGTGTAAGTAGTTTTAAATTAGCCTTTTGTTACGTTCATGGCAGCCAACATATTTCCATATACGTTGCTTAACATAGCTACATTCTTAGTCAATTTATCAATTTCTTCTTTATATTGTTTAGTATTGGCGAGAGATGCATTCAAATTTTCAGCATAAGATTGAATATTGGCTTCCACTGATTTGTAACTGTCAAGCATACCTTGAGAATTTTTAAGTTGCATTTCATACATCGTATTGATGGAAGACATATTTTGGTTTAATTTATTTAATTGTTCATTATAGCTACCTGTATCGGTTTGCAATGATTTGGTGGTATTTTCGTAAATAGTTGCCAAATTTGACACTGCAGAAGCGGCTTTTTGAACGTTTGCCAAATATTCACCAGAAACATTAGAATCTTTTTGCAATGAGGTTGCTGTTTTATCATATTGCAATGAAAGATTTCTTACGGATTCAGCGGCTTTGGTTAAGCTACCAACATAATTATCAGTTACCATGGCGGCATCCGAAACGCCGGATAGTTTATTAGCATTGTCACTAAGATTTTTCATTCCTTTTGCCAAGCTGTCGATCAATTCCGGTCCGATTTTGGCTTCAGAGAGCATTTTATCAAGTTGTTGAGTAGGAGTTCCGGTAGGTAATTGTTTTTTTTCTTTTGGGGAAGCGAATTCATCTCCCAAAGCCAATTCAGGATATACTAAAGCCCAATTGTACTCAACGTGAAGCGGTTCGAAAGCCGAAAAGAAAAAGATAAGAGATTCTGTTCCCATACCGGCCATCAACATATAATTTGCACCTTCTAAGTGAAGAATTTTGAATAACGCACCTAAGATAACAACGGCAGCACCGATTCCATACAATTTAGCCATAAAATTCTTATAGCCCTTACTTCTAACTAATTTGTCTAATCCCATGATAAATAATTTTTTAATTGGTTAATGATTTTGTTTATAATATTTTTGGGTTTTCCTTTTTTAAATATATGTAATTATTAATATATATGTGAGGCAGTTGTAATATTATCACCTCTTTGACGTCCCATGTAACTTTGTACACAACGGAAGCCCACGTATGATTTACAAGTATCTTGGTATTCGAATGTTTTGGTAAACACGGTAGTATAGTAGCTAACATCTTTCCAAGAACCACCGCGGGTAACTTTTCTTTTCTTTTCGCGAGAATCTGTTTTCTTGGCATAATATGTGTATTGTGGGTTCAAGTCGTGAGTAAAGTTGGTAGAAGATTTGTCATAAGCGTCTTCGCACCATTCGGCAACGTTTCCGCTCATATCAAACAGACCGAAGTCATTAGGATGGTAGTGAGCAACGATGCCCGGATAGATATTACCATCGGCGATATAATTACCTCTTTGTGGTTTGAAATTGCTCAAATAGCAGCCATTAAGGTTTTGTGTATAAGGACCGCCCCACGGGTATTTTTGCATGTCAAAGTCACCACGTGCTGCCCATTCCCATTCTGCTTCATTCGGCAAACGAAATTCATGTTCACGAGCATAATCATTCGCTGATAACCAGCAGTTTCTCATATGAGTTCTCCAATAGCAGAATGCCTTGGCTTGTCTCCACGAAATACCGACAACCGGATAATTATCAAATTGCGGGTGATAAAAATAGTTTAATGTCATTGGTTCGTTATAAGAATAAGCGAAGTCGTGTACCCAGCAAAGAGTATCAGGATAAATATTAACGACTTCATTTCTCATAAATCTCTCTCTGTTTTTGTTATAACTACTTGGACGATTGGCAAATAATCCGCCATAATCATTACCTTCCTTATCGTTTTCTTTATAAGATGCACCATATACTTCCGGATCTTCCGGATCAATATAATTGCGATAATCAGTCCACCAATATTCATAATTCAGTTTACTAATATTCAACATCACCGGAGTATAGTGATAAAAACGGGAATTAGCGGTAAGGAAAAGCGGGCTTAAGGCTGATTTAACTTCTTCGTTTTCAGAGTTCCAATCAATTTCCTCTTTCCAGTTGATTAATTTAGGTTCTACTAATTCGCCTTCCATTTCACCGGTTTGATATTTTACATAGTGGCCGCCATTTTCCTCAGCGTCTTCGATCTCGGCTTCGCCCAATAATACATGAGCAACAGAATCACGAACCCAATAAACAAATTGACGATACTCGTTATTTGTTATTTCAGTTTCGTCCATATAAAATGCTGAAATAGAAACATTTTTTGATTGATGGGTAAAAGCAAAAGGAACATCTTGATCCCCGGTGCCCATTAAATAATGTCCTGCGGGAATGTAAGCCATTCCATAAGGCATTAGATCCAAGAAATCGGGTCGGTCTTTAACTCCCACTAACTGTCCGTCACCATCATTCTTACAAGAAGTAAGAAGAATAATGATTGCTGAGAATAATAATGCTGTCTTTTTCATATTAATTGGATTTGTATTATTTTAAAAACGATGTTACTAACAAATTATTGTTTAATATTGATTCTTGTATATGGAGCGAGTTGAGCCGTAGCCGGAGAATACAGGTTCTTTATAGATGTCGAAGCAATAACGAAGCATAATTTCGATATCGCCATAGCTTCTATTGGGTGCATAACCTAACTTACTGGTTGTGAAGCTGTAGCCTAATCCCATTTCTAAACCTTTCAAATAATTGTTGGAAGAAT
>JALNYF010000049.1 GCA_023229985.1 Bacteroidales bacterium
CAACGGAAACATTACTCCAAATGGGAATATTCTTGTTCTGTGCGGCGACGATTTGACCCTCAATATTACTCCCGAAAACGGTTATTTCATTGATAGTCTCGTTGTTGATGACGATACCATCAGCGGCGCTGATAGTTATACGTTTACTGATGTGAGAGAAAATCACTCTTTTTCTGCAATTTTCGACATTTACACTTATGAAATTACCACCAACGCCGGAAACGGCGGTATTATTTCGCCGACCACTGCTTTTGTCAATTATGGCGACGACGTGACTATGCAAATTATCCCTGATGATTGCTATTACATTGATTCTGTGTGGATTGATGGCGTTTATCAAGGAAATGAGAGTGAAATTATTTTGCAGAATGTGACAGAAAATCATAATGTGGCGGCGACATTTGCAGAAGTAACCTACACGGTCAATACAGAAATATATATCAATGAAATTTTGATTGAAAATAATACCGCATTAATGACATGTGGGCGCGACACACTTATCACCGTAGCGCAAGACTGCTATTTAATTGATTCATTAATAGTTAATGGAATAAACATTCCAATTGAGACTTTGCATTATATCGGTAATATTCATGCCAATCAAAGTATCAGAATCTATTTGAGTGATGAGTTATTCTACCTACTTGCAACAGCGGAAGGAAACGGAAGCATCTCACCGGCTGATAGCACGTTTGTTGCATGCGGTAGCAATTTCACTTATACATTGACTCCTGACCCAGACGCTTATATTTATGATATTATCATAGATGGAATAAGTTTAGGGAGCATTGATTCAACGAGTTATACATTTGTTGATATTCGCACTAACCACACCATTCATGTGATATTTGCGCCTTATGAGTATATCATCACGGCGAGTGTAGAACCGATTGATGGAGGGAACATAACACCCTACGGAGCAACTATTGTAACGGCAGGTGAAAGCGTCTTTTACCAAATAACGGCACACCCCAATTATGAAATTGAAGATGTAGTAGTTGATGAAGTGAGTATGGGTGCTATTTCTACTTATACATTTGAAAATGTGAATGATAACCATACCATTGTTGCTCATTTCAGGGCTACGGGAATTGAGGAAAATGAGGATAATGAGATATTAGTTTATTCCTATCAAAATACTATTATCATCAATAATCTGTACGGTAAACAGATTGAGGAGATTTTGGTATTTGACCTCAACGGTAAGAAAGTATATGAATCGGGGGTTTCTTACACTTCTCAACAAATTGATTTGATGACGGCTTCCGGTACGTACATTGTACAGTTACGCACACTGCAAAATCGTACAAATTACAAGGTGCAACTCATACGTCCATAAACAAAGTTAGTAGTAATAAATTAGTTGTGCAAAGGAAGCGGACTATTTGAGCATGGCATTCAACTCCGTTTCTGATATGATAGGAATATGGAGAGAATCTGCTTTTTTCTTCTTTTCCGGTCCCATATTGTCACCTGCAAGCACAAAACTTGTATTTTTTGAAATCGAAGAAACAGTTTTTCCACCGTGAAGTTCTATTTGGTTCTTAATTTCATCACGGGAAACAGAAAAGACGCCACTCACCACAATACTTTTCCCTTGTAAAATATTGGATAACAACTGATTATCGAATGATAACGACGCTAGTTGCAAGCCGGATTGTCGCAGTCTCACAACTGTTTCTAAATTGTCGGTTTCGTTAAAGAAATCAATGATACTATCTGCAACTCTATCGCCCACATCTTCAACTTCCATTAATTCCTCCTTAGTTGCCGAGGCTAATGCGTCAATATTTTGGAAATGTTTTGCCAATTTTTTCGCGGTAGTTTCACCTACATAGCGAATACCGAGAGCGAACAATACTCTCTCGAAAGGGACTTTCAGAGATTGTTGAATACCGGTGAGAATATTTTCGACTGTTTTTTCGCGAAAGCTGATAACTCTTTCGGGTTTATTTCCATCGGCGGGAATTTTTTTCTCAATACCCAATAGATTTTGGGCGGTAAGTTGATAAAAATCTGCAATATTTTTCACCAGATGATTATCGAAAAGTATTTCCACTTTTCCTTCTCCCAAGGAATCTATATTCATGGCTTTCCGTGAGATAAAATGTTCTAACTTCCCTTTAATTTGTGGATTACAATGAGTATCATTAGGGCAAAATGTACCGGCCTCTTCTTCATTTTTTTTTAATTCTGCACCACATTCAGGACAATGGGATATAAATGCGACCGGTTGTGCCGCCGCTTCACGTTTTGCCAAATCCACCCCAACGATTTTGGGGATTATTTCACCTCCTTTTTCGACGAACAGATAATCGTTTTGATGTAGATCTAAAGCGTGCATTACATCGGCATTATGCAGGGTGGCGCGTTTAACGATGGTTCCGGCTAAAGCAACGGGTTGTAAATTGGCCACAGGGGTCACAATTCCTGTCCTTCCTACTTGGTAATCAACACTTAGCAATTTTGTTGCCACTTTTTCTGCCTTAAATTTATAAGCGATTGCCCATCGTGGATTCTTGGCAGTACGACCTAATTGTTGCTGTTGGGCGAACGAATTAACTTTGATGACAATACCGTCAATATCGTAGTTTAATTTCTTGCGTTCTTTATCCCAAACATGCATAAAATCAATTACTTGCTGAATATTAGAAACTTTTTGCATCACATCCGGAACGCGAAATCCCCACTCTTTCAATTTTTGAATAGATTCATAATGGGTTGTATAGGGAAGATTCTCTCCCAGAACGTAATACAATCTGCAATCCAAACCACGGCGCGCGACCTCAGCGCTTTCTTGCAGTTTCAGTGAGCCGGAAGCCGCATTTCGGGGATTGGCAAACGGAGGCTCGCCAATATCTTCTCTTTCGCGATTCAGAATTTCAAAACGGTCATGAGGGAGAATGATCTCGCCACGGATTTCAAAGAGGGGCGGAAAATCGCCTTTCAAGCGGAGCGGAACAGAATGAATAGTTTTAACATTAGCGGTCACGTCATCGCCATGAACGCCATCACCGCGAGTGACTGCCCTCACCATCACACCATTTTCATATACTACACTAATGGCTAATCCATCATACTTCAACTCGCAAACATACTCAACCGACTCTGTAATCAGTTCCTTGATTCGGCTGTCAAATTCGACCAATTCCGCTTCAGAATAGGTGTTCCCTAGCGAAAGCATGGGATAAATATGCTTAACTGACGCAAAATGTTTCGTAATGGTTCCGCCAACACGTTGAGTTGGGGAATCGGGTTGAACATATTCGGGATAGGTTTTTTCCAAATTCATTAACTCACGCAGCAATTTATCAAATTCAAAGTCGCTAATTACCGGATTATCAAGCATATAGTAATTATAGTTATGCTGATTCAACTCGTCAGTCAACTTCTTGATTTGTTCTTCAGCGGAGAGCATAATTAATGATTTAAAGTTTCAAATTTTGAATTCTTGCTCGCATATTCCGGGACGATATCTTTCATTTTTTTAACAATAGCAAATTCATCATCATTTTTCATGGCAATCAGTTCATCAATCTGCTCTGAAATTTCAATATAGCTGTATGAGCGAACTTTAGCTATCATTATTTTGGCATTGGGCGTTTCAATCGTATTTTCTTTATTTGCCAACAATTCTTCGTAAAGTTTTTCACCTGGGCGAAGTCCGGAAAATTTGATTTGAATATCTTTCCCCAGTGTAAGTCCTGATAATTTGATCATTTTGACTGCCAAATCATAAATTTTGACAGATTTCCCCATGTCAAAAATAAAGATTTCTCCCCCATTGCCCATCGCACCGGCATTAATTACCAACTGACAAGCCTCGGGAATCGTCATAAAGAATCGGGTAATATCAGGGTCTGTAACCATAACCGGTCCGCCATTTTCGATTTGTTTTTTAAAGACGGGAATAACGGAACCATTGGTACCCAACACATTACCAAAACGGGTGGTAATAAACTTGGTCGTATCTTGATGAGCATTTAAGGATTGAACATAAATCTCGGCAATACGCTTGGAGGCTCCCATCACGTTGGTCGGATTGACGGCTTTGTCGGTTGAAACCATTACAAATTTTTGCACACCATACTGAACAGCCAAATCTGCCAAGCACTTTGTTCCTTCAACATTCGTTTTGATTGAAGCACCCACATTTTCTTCCATCAACGGGACATGTTTGTAAGCCGCAGCATGATAAATGATGGAGGGTTTATTTCTGCTAATAATTTCTTCCATTTGAATTTTGTCGAAAACGCTGGCAATTTCAATTTCGATATCCTTCAAGCCATTCGTAGAAAAACACTCATTACGCAAATAGAAAACCGGTGTTTCGGCATTATCGACCAATATTAATTTTTTATAATTATAGTTCAAGACCTGCCGCACAATTTCGCTACCAATAGAGCCGGCAGCACCGGTAATCATAATCGTTTTCCCGTTCAAATCTTTGTTAATCAAATCTTTATCTAAAACGATCTCGCCTCTTTCCAATAGATCTTCAATTTTCACTTTTTTAATCTGCTTAAAACTCAACTCCCCGTTAATCCATTTTTTTACCGGTGGCACCACCAAAACTTTTACGTTGTATTGTAGTGCAATTTCGGTTACTTCATTGGTTTTTTCTGGTGAGAAATTTTGAATAGCAATAATTAAAAAAGATATATTATTGTCTTTTAAATATGATGATAATTTCTGATAATCAATAACTTGTACACTCTCTACTTGTTTGCCGATTTTCGTTTTGTCACTATCAAAAAAGGCACACACTTTATACTTACTTTGAGCGTCTCTATCTAATGCACGTTTGGTAGTAATTCCGGCTTCGCCTGCCCCTATAATAACGATGTCTCGTCGAAATTTTGCGGGATTAACGGTTTCTAAGTATAAGATTTTAAATGAAATACGATAAAAAAGCATCAATACCAAGGTAATAAAAAACTCCATCGTCAAAATGGAATGAGGTATTAAGAATGTTTGATTGATAAAGTAAGAAAAAATATTGATTACTTCTAAGCAAAGTGCAGCCGAAAAACAGGAAAGAAAAATGAGGGCAATATCTTTAGTATTCGTATAGCGCACAACGATTTTATAACTTTTAAAAACAAAAAAGAAAATTATCTGCACGCCAACTATCAGGCTAGGAAAAAACAGATAGTCAAACAATTGAAAATGAGCCTGACTAAAAATGGCAAAATTGTCACGGAGAATAACCGAGATGACGGAAGCCACAAGCACACAAACTACATCTAAGCCCAATACCCACCAACTGGGGACAATATGAAGTGCCTTAATGAACTTTTTCATACTTTAAAATTTAAGAGTGCAAAATTACGAAATAATATCCAACTTTATGCCATCATAAAATCATTTTATGCATGAAAAAACAAATCTTTCTGTTTTGTTGAATACACTGATTATCAATGACAAACAAGATGCCAACGAAGAAAAACAGAGGAACTCCCATTTATCTTTTTCCGATACTCCGCTGTTCGATATAGCGCTGAACATCATCTTTATAAGTGGCACTGACAGGCAAAACGATGCCATTAGACAAAACGAGTTCCGTCCGCTGGAATATCTTAATATGCTCTAAAGCAACTACATACGAGCGATGCACCCGCATAAAACGATGTGGTGGAAGAGCTTCTAAAATTAATTTCAAACTTAAAAATGGCATTAACGACTTGCCATCGACCAAATGGATGCGAATATACTCACTCATTCCCTCAATGTATAATATTTTATCAAAAAACACCTTTACCGTTTGATTGTCGGAACGAACAAAAATATAAGAATCGGGTGTGGTGGTGATGACCCCATTTTGTGCATGATTTTTCCACTCATAATACTGTTTTACCTTCAGCGCAACTTTCAGAAAATCCTGATAACCATAGGGTTTGAGCAGGTAATCAATCGCATCAATTCGATAGCTTTCAACGGCATATTCTTCGTATGCGGTAGAAAAAACGATGAGTGGCGGGTTTTGCAATGATTTGACGAAATTCATGCCATTGCAATCCGGCATGTTAATATCGGTAAAAACAACATCAACTTCTTGATTTTCAATTATTTCTGCAGCATCTAACGATCTATGACATGCCTTGAGCAGATGCAAAAATGGCGTTTTTTTGACGTAACTTTCAATTTGTCGCAAAGCTAACGGCTCATCATCAATGACAATACAATTAATCATGAGACAGGGATTTTAAGCTCAACCTGATACTCGGTAGCAGTTTCATTGACACGAAAAACGTATTGATGCGGATAAAGAATATCCAAGCGTTTCGTATTGATGTCCAATCCGTAGCCATTTTCCTTAGGTTCTGCATTTTGCTGCGTCGGTTTGCTATTTTTTACATGACAGATGACGAAATGGTCATCCATCAATATTTCGCAAAAAATAAAAGAACGCTCAACGTAAGAGACACCATGTTTAAAGCTATTTTCTACCAAATTGATAAATAGAGCGGGCGGTATGAGTATCCTGGGGATACGATTGGGATAAAGAAAAGTAATATCTACTTTGTCGATGTAACGTTTTCGCATTAAATCGAAATAATTTTGGAGAAAGTCGATTTCTTTGTATAATTCAACTTTTTCTTGATTGGTATCATACAGCATATATCGCATCATTTTCGACAATATACGCACGGAAGTTTGGGCGGCTTCGCCGTCGATGTCGATAAGAGCGTGAATATTATTGAGGCTGTTCATTAGGAAGTGCGGATTGAGCTGATATTTCAGTAATTTAAGTTCGGCTTCCACTTTCAGTCGTTCCATCTCTTTCTTCTCATTTTCGGTTTGTATCATTTTGAGAATGAACTTCATAGTGGTAAAAAAAGCGAAAACGGAAAGTCCAAAAATTGCAAAGACGAAAAAGGGCGGTTTGCGGCGCGGTGGCGGAGGCGCGGACGGAAAGCCGGGTCGCTCGCCACTGAACTGAGTAAGAATAGCGGCACCGGACAGAGTATCACTGTCAATCATTTCCACTAATTGCGCCTGCTCACGACCATTTAAGATTAAAAGCGACGACTGGTCCATAGGATCTCCCATATCCTCTTTTCTTCCACCTTCGTGTGATGATGGAAGATATGGTGTAATGAAAAAATACCAAATCACGGTGACGACTAATACGCAAGAGATGGATAAAATCAAGTATTGCGTTAATCTATTATTCTTCAAGTAACGCGGAAACAGCCATAACTCAATGGATAAATAGATAAGCAAAAACGGAATCAGGTGAAGTGCCCCCTTTGCATCAAACGACCACTGACTGGTATTGGGTTGTTTGTCGAAAATAAAAAATAACAAGATGATAAGTCCGAAACAAACACTTATCGATGTAGATAGAATGGATTGAAGATGATCGTTTTTCTTCATTAATGTTCAAATGTGTATGCAATGCCGATGTAATAAACATTAGCAGGGTCTTTAACTTGAATAGCGTTGTCGGCGCGTAAATAAACATCAAGGAAATTATTTTGATCGAATCGGTAGCTAACCCCCACAATAGTGCGGAATGCATCTACAAAATTGGCGCCCGGTTGATATAATCTCAAAAAAAATTCGGTAGAAGCATAAATCTCAACCGGTTTTTCAAAAAACTCGTAGCTTAATTCCAAACGGTTTCTCAGATACGTTTTGGGATTAAAGCGATGGTCTTGGTGTGTTTCTTCATAGATGGTGGTCTGCCCGCGCAAACGATAACTGATTTTAAACTGTTTTATTTTTTCGGTATAGGTCAGGGATAGATTAAAACGGTAGCGATTTTCAAAGAAATCAATTTCATTTTTTAATAAATAATCAAGAGTGCCCGCCGCTTTCAGCCGTTTTTTCAAAAAAGTAAAATCAAAACCGGTCGATAATTTCAGGCGGTCAAAAGAGGTAAAATTTGCATCTAACCGTCCTTCGCCGGCTAAGGAAAAATCCCAAGCCTTATCCAGCTCCTTTACATATTTTGCTCCTATAACTGCTCCAAAATCAGTTGTTTGCGAATAAGAGACGAAAGAAATCGACCAACAAACCAAAAGAAACGCAAACTTTAAAAATCGGTATTTATTTATCATAAGTATCAATTAATAAACTAAAAACTAATAAACGATAGATGCAGTACATTATTATAAATAAATAAGAGTTACTTCGTATAATCTCTATATTTTACCATCGTATCAATGGAATTAATTTCGTCATTAAAAGGTTCATAATAGACTTTAATGTAGGCAACATCACGCAGAAAGTCGATGTGTCCCACTTCCATTTTCAGAATGTTCAAGCCTGTTCTTTCTTTTAAATCGGCGAGGAGTTCGGCTTCGCGACCGTGCTTGACGAGGTCGATTTTTTCGTAAAGAATAATCTTGGCTGCGCGGTGTTTTAAAGCCTTATTGCCGTCAAAAATCCAGACCACAATTATAAATAAAATATTGATAATCAATAAATTGATATAACCATGTGTCATTGCCAATCCATTGATGACCGAAATGCCAATGGTAACGAAAAGGTAGGTCATTTCGCGAATGGGGACGGTTTCGGTTCGATAGCGTATCATTCCAAAAATAGCAAAAAGACCGAGTGCAAATCCCATCGCCAAATTGACGTTATTGAGTAAGAACATTAAGAGGAAAACGGTGGTACTGAACAAGATAAATGTGAAATAATAATCTTTTCGTTTGCTTTTGCGATAATAGAAGAAATGAACGATTATCCAACAAACCAATAAGTTGAAAGCAAAAAGAATGAGCAGCGAGCGCAAACTGTCCATTTGAATAAGCGGGATGCCGAGTATATCGTTCGGCGAGGCAATTTCTTGAAACGATTGTGACCCAAACTCGCGGGCGATGTCAGGGTCAAACATTTCGCCGGATTGAATGGGAACGGAATCGGCAGCTTGTGCGCCAAATTCACGCGCAATATCCGCATCAAAATTTACGTCATCAGGTATCATAATTCGGAATTTTTATGGTTGCTTTTAATTAATTTATTGATATAATAAATTTTACATTTATATCGGTTTTGTTTAACGGTAGGATTGGTCAAAATGGTTCCCAAACAATATTTGCTGATTCGATAAGCGGGGATTCTCATTTCCAACAAAACGTTTTTAAAATAAGAAGGACAAAAACCATCTTGTTTTAATTCGATGATGATTAACGGCGGTATGTCTGCCGACAGATGCGTAGCGCGGTTCGAGAATCTAAGACTACCGTCAATGGTTAAACGCTCTGTCCGTTGGTCATTTACCAAGGTAATTCTTTCAAATTGG
Organism: Bacteroidales bacterium; assembly: GCA_023229985.1. Lineage (GTDB taxonomy): Bacteria > Bacteroidota > Bacteroidia > Bacteroidales > WCHB1-69 > UBA1756. Next base: position 9,260 of record JALNYF010000049.1, read on the forward strand.
TTTTCTACCTGTGGCGTTAATTGGTCGGTGTTATACCTTAGATACTGACGAATAAAATCGGTAATATTGGGAAAAGATAGAATACTGCCATACTGTTCGGTTGCGATTTCAATGCGTTTCTTTTTTGTTCTTTTTTTATTGTTTTTATTTTTAATTTCGCAAAAAGCGAGTTGGGAATCGCAATAAATGCGGGTTCTGATTTTTTGTCGGGTTAGTTGTCCGTCTTGATGAGCAATATACATTTTAACATCGGGCGTATCATAATAAAGTGTTTGATAATGAGTAATTTGTCTTCCATCGATGGTTTGAACAAAATAATGTTGTTGTAATTGTTGCAAAATTTCGGGGAGTTTGTCGATAGTAGTTAAGTATTTGGTATCCACGCGGTTCATCAGTTTAACCGTTTTCATTTCTTCCAATGAGATGGGACGAAATTGGCTCAAAAGAGAGGATACATTTTGCCACATATCAGCCATGATTAATTGGCAAAAATATATTCAAATTCCTTGGAAGACTCCAATTTACCGGAGGGAAGGTAATTGTACTGTTTTTTCTTACTCCCGTCCGTATAATATTCAAATTTACGGATTCGCAACACTTTATTGCGACCGTCATATTCCACTTCTTTGACGCATTTACCGGAAGCATCATATTCGTAAGTAATTTTACTTTTCTGCCCGTAGTTTGCATACTCTATTTCCTCGGTTTTGAATCCTTGGGCGTTATATTTGGTAATATGGTCTAAAAAACGGGTTTGAGTAGCTGCGTTGGTATTCCATTCTTTTATGGTAAGATTTTTCCGTTTTTCTCTTTTTTCTTCGGTTGTTTGTGCCAACAAACTCACACAAGTCATCGACAAAATGGCGAGCAATAATATTTTAGTTTTCATTTTAAACATTGATTGTTACAGTAAAAAGTCCTAAGTCGTAAATCTGACCGGCTTCCGTGACCGTGATCGTTTTGGAAATTTTGCTTGGAACTTCATTATTATCTTCCGTAAAAGTAAAGACTTCATAATCTCCGGGGAGTAATTCCTGGAAATAGAAGTAACCGTCGTTGCCAACTCTCACGTCATCAAAATGGTAAGGTTCGCCGACTTTTTGGATATACACACGATGTTCATACGCCCAGCCTGTGCCGCGCGCATCGCCATTATGGATATAATTTGCCCAAATTTGTCCTTTCACGATAGAGGTTCCATACGCTTTTCCCTCGTGAATATAAATAGTTGGGGCTATTTTCGTTTCACTTCGCCCGATTTCAACGGTTTGAGAAACGGCAATTTTTTCTCCGGAAGGTAGTATGGAATAAGCAAAAACGGTATAGCTGCCTTTTTTCAAATATTGAAAGCGATAATTCCCGCTCGGATCGGTTTCGACATCATCGCCATAGAAAGTTTCATTGCCATATACAATAAAAACATCAACTTTTGCAGCAGCGACGGTATCGGTATTTAAAGCATAATCATCTTTCGGGTGTTGAATTAATTGGATGTTTCCTTCGATGATTCCGGTACCGCCCTCCCCTTCGCCCTTATTGCAAGCGGTCAGCAAGGAGGCCATGAAAAGCAGAACAACAATATTCAGATATTTTTTTTTCATATTGATAAGAATTATTGAACAGTGGTAACGACAGAATTAGAGACCGTAAATGATTTGGACGAGCCACCGGAATAAGTGCCGTTAGTATAATAGCCGTGAAAGTTGGTGCCGCCTGAGATAGTACCACCATATTTCAAGGTATAAGAGCCTGATAGCAAAGCCGGAGCAGTGTAGAGCATCACCATTCCTGTGCCGCCACCCGGGAAGCCACCGCCACTCAACACGGGCAACTGCATGGTAAGAATAGGCGTATTATCCGAGTTATAAATACAAATGGCATTACCGGAAGTAGCATTATACTTAATCGCTTTTTGAGTACTTCCCGAAGTCGGATTACTGGTAGCACCACCGGTTCCCACAATAATACCGCCGGAAATTTGGAAGGTATTTTGATCACAATCGAACCCTTCTTCCGGTGCAGCGGAACCGGCAGAAATTGAAAGCCCGCCATTGATGTACATTTGACCATTGCAATCAATTCCGTCATTTCCCGATGATGCGGCATAAGTCATTCCCCCATTGATAGTTAATTTGTTGGCAGCATTGATGGCATCATCCTTGGCAGAGGCTATTTCCAACAAACCGCCATTGATGGTTAACTCATTTTTGCTTTCAATCCCCTCGCCGCCCTCATTGGTTTGGGTGCAAGTAACGGTAATGATACCACTGTTGATGGTTAAGTTTCCCAGACTTTTGATGGCTTTCGGATTGGCATAATCGCCGGATTCACCACCGGGAGGAAAGCCGCCACCACCGCCCGAACTTACCTGAAAACGCTCGCCGGAAGTTGTTACTGTCAGCACTAAATCTTCATTGGCTGCATTTACAACGCCAATAGTCAAAGTCCCGTCACAAGTAATGCCTTTTCCGCCGGAACCACTGCTTCCGCATGTGATGTTCCCCGCATTGATGATAATGTTGCCGTCACTTTTGATGCAGGCAGAACTGTATGAATCTGTTGTATTGGAAGAATTGGTGTAGGTAGCCCCGGCTCCGGCAGTAGTAATGTCAGTTGTCCCGCCATTGATGGTGATCAAACCATCTGCCGAAATACCTTTTCCGCCGTTATTACTATTGGTACAACGAATGGTCAAGTTTGTCCCATCATTGATCGTTACAGTGTTATCGCTTTTGATAGCCGAACAATAGGAAGGCTCATAGCCGGTAGTAAGCTGATTCAGGACAGTTGCACCGGAAGCGGTAATGTTGATATTGCCGCCGCTCAGAACAACGGATTGACCGGATTTAAGCCCCTTGGCTTGTGCGCCGGAAACCGTCAGGGTAATGGTTCCCCCACTTATGGTGAGAACACTGTCGCATTTCATTGATTTTCCGTCATTTTGCGGAGTATTAATCGTGACATTGCCATTGATTATTTCAATAAATCCGGTGTCACCATCAATGCCCGCACTATTGGCAGTTATATTCAATGTACCGCTGTACATTTGAAAATAATCGGCATGAAGTCCGTCGCTCGCGGCTTGCGTAACATCAATCGTTCCACTCAAAATTCGGATATAATCGTTACTAAAAATCCCGTGTCTGGCAATACCCGCAATATTGAGCGTGCCACTGCCGGAAAAGAGGAGCTGTCCGTCGCTCTCGAAAGCAGCTTTATCGCTGCTGGCAGTGCCATCGGTGAGTGAGCTGACCGTATTATCATCTAATACGACAGAGACCTTCACATCTAAAGGAATTTTGACAGCAGCACCAGTTGGATTGGCAATGCTTACGCCACTGAATATCAAGTTGATACGCTCATCACTGTTCAAAATTAAGCTCCCATCTGATGTAGTGCCGGATAGATGATAAGTAATATCTTGAATGCCGGAATTGGCATTGACGATTACGTCAGCACCCGTAGTGGTGATATTAACGCCTTGATTGGCTAACGGGTTGATGACGGTTACGGAATTACCATTATAAATAATGTAAATAATTCGCGAAGTATCCGGCGGAACCTCACCCGTCAAAAACGTAATACTGTCGATTCCAACAACGGGAAACTGAAATAAATCATCGCCGATGTTATTATGAACGATAGAAATATTATTAGAAAAATTAATGCTATCTACATTTTCAATTAACTTATTATAAATAACATTACTACCGGAATAAAATAAAACTCTTTCTTGTGCTACAAGCGAAAAAGTGGTAAAAAAACAGACCAAAAGAATGATTATTTTTTTCATAATTTGCTAAATTTAAGAGTTTGTTCATTGATTTTAATGATATAAATACCTTTCGACAAACTACTTACGTCAATCGATTTGGAAGTGTTGGTTTGTACTTGTTGCAATAATTGTCCGCTCATACTATAAATGGCAACGTTCACATTTTGAAGCTGTTCGGAGGCAAAGAAAAGTTTATCCGACGTTGGATTGGGATATATCAGCAAAGAACCGGCAGCGGAATAGTTTTCGATGCTGTTGCCCGCTTGCAGAGTAATTTTACGAATTGACGAAACCGCTATGGGTGTGACATTTCCGTTTCCCTCGTCAATTATAATATTTCCGTTTTGAAAATAAAACTTTCCCTCATTGGTCAACGTAAATTGTTGCTCGGAATCGTCCCATAATTTGACAGTTGCACCGGTGGTTTGCGCAAACGATTGATTTGCAAATAATAACGTAAAAAATGCAAATCCAAAGATGATAATAATTCTTTTCATAAAACCATAAAATAATATTGGCGGCAAAAGTAATTAAATTAATTTGCGGCAAATATTATATTCAGTCAATCAAAATAATAATTCAGTCAAAAAAATTGCAATGATTTTTATTTGACGGAATGACTTGTATGAAAGGGTTTTACTCTTACAATAAAAAGGATAAGTAACAATACCAAATATCTTTTCGGTTAATTTAATTTGCCGTAGATAAAATAACCGGCAATTAATATAACCAAGACAAAATAAAAGTAATCATCTTAAATTTTGTTATACTTATTACTTACAAATAAATCAATACAATAAAAAGTAAAAAGTTCCCCACTCAGGGCGAACCCGTAGTTGTCATTTATCAATATCAATCAGTTTATACTTTTTGTTGCCCATTCCTAACTGTGCGGCATAATCAATTTGATATTTACCACTAACGGAATTGGCTTTCAAAAAGGCATCCTTACTCCCATCAGCTTTATCCACTAAATCGTGAGCGGCGGCTTCGATGGCAACAATATCTCTTGACACAAGGATTCCGATATTGGGGACAAATGGTTTTTCCGGATTCCCGGAACAGTCACAACTTGGTGATATATTGATAATTACGTTAAAGAAAATGTTATTTTTGGCTTCTATGACCGGTTTGGCATATTCCACTAATCCTGCCAAGAAGCGTTTCGTTTGTTCGGCGTCATCGGGCTTAACGATGGCATTTTGGTGGCAGGTAGAGATACATTTTCCGCAGCCGATGCATTTGCTTTTATCAATAACGACACCCTTTTCGGTGATGGTTATTGCATCTACCGGGCAATCTTCAACGCAGGCCTTACATTTTGTACATTTTGTGGGAATTGTTTCCGGAAAATCATTGAAGTGCATCGCCATTTTTCCGGCAGGCGTTGCCATCCCCATGGAAGCATTCTTAATACAACCACCGAAACCGGAACCTCCATGTCCTTTAAAATGAGTAAAATAGATAATAGTTTCATATTTTTCAAAATTCTTCCCGATGAGAGCTTTCCCAAAACGCTTGCCGCCGGTTATTGGCAATTCCAAAGTGCCACCCTCATCCAAAATATCAATGGGAGCAAATGTAAAGCCGTGGTCCTTAGCTAATTGAATATGAGTTTGCGTCTTGGAACGCCGTCCTTTATAGGCAACATTGGTCTCTATTAAAGTCGCATTCAACTCCTTGCAAAGCGGCTCGACCATACTTGCGGGGACATAATAGGCATTGCCATCTTCACCGAAATGCACTTTGATTCCCACATTCCCTTTTACACTGTCTTTTAAGTAATTGAACAATCGCAAGACCCCTTCCGGCGAGACATCTTTGGTAAAATAAACCAGACTCCCCTCGTCGGACAGCGTGTCAGACTTTGCGTCGGTTTTCTTGTCGGTCGTTTGAGATTTAGATTGACATCCTAACGTTAACATGCTGATTAAAAGCATAAAAAATAAAAATCTTCCTTTCATAAATTACATTGATTGTGATGTGCAAAAATAATTTATTTTACTAAGAAAAAATCATTTTTTCAAAAATAATAAAACAATAAATAATATTTATGACAAAATGGATAAAAAGAAATTTTGCTTGGTTATTTTTGCTATTTTTGCAGCCTTAATTAATCATCACATTATTAATCAAAATTTTATTTCTATGAAAAAATTAAGTTTATTATTAGTAGCGGTTGTAGCGGTTGTATTTATGGGTTGTTCTTCCCAAAGCAGTCCAGAAAAAGTTGTTTCCGGGCAATACGAAGCCTTGATGAGTGGGGATTTTGAAAAATCATTCAGCTTTATGAAAGACGCTGCTACCACGGACGAAGCAACAAAGAAATTTTATATTGAAACCATGAAAACAATCATGGCTGATTATGAAATAGCGAATTTTGAAGTTACCAATGTTGAAGAAAATGGAGATAAAGCTACTGTTTCTGTTCAATTCGATCTTAAAGACAAAAAAAGTAACGAATCTGAAAAACAAACAGAAGAACATACAGTCGTAAAAATCGACGGAAAATGGTATTTGGAATAAAATTATATCATTCTTTATCTTAGAAAAAAAGCTGCCTTTGGGCAGCTTTTTTTATTCTAAAAAACTATTCAAGAAGTTGCTGTCCGGTAAATATTGATTGATACTATTATTAACCGGACATTAATCATTCAAGAAATAATATCAAATGAAAACGGGCGCATATTAATGCTTGATAATCAATTTCTTGACGAGTTTTTCATCACAGATGGTTTTAATTTCCACAAAATAGATTCCGGTTTCAAGGGAATGTACGGGAAATGTAAAATGATTCATTCCTTGAACTTGATAATGGCAGACAGTCTGTCCGATACAATTGATAACCCTGATTTGCGCTATGTTGCCGCCTTCCACGGTAACGGTTTCATCGGCAGGATTTGGATACATATTTATATATATAGAGGGGATATTCTGCATTCCCACGGTCGATTGAACGGTCAAAATCAACGTAATCATACTGTCACAGCTGTTAGGAAGATTGATTTGTCGATCAAATTGAAACGTACCTAACTGTTGCGTTTCATTGATCGGAATATTAAAACCGTTTTCGTTATATGCGGTTCCGCGCGGAACGGTATCATAAATAACGTAGTTCTCGACGCATTTTCTGCCATGAACCGAAATGTTATCGAAGCGCACATTTCCTTGAGCTGAGCTGGCACCATCAACACGGATTCTGAAATAGACCATATCTTGTTGCTCAATTTCATCAATCAACTGTATATCAATTGTTTGCAAAGCAAAATCTCCATATAGGACCAATTCGTCCATATTCACCGCCTCATCAGAAACAGGAGTATAGTTTTGTCCATCGAGGCTCCATTCGTAAAAAAAGCGGTTAAATCCTGTTGATGTAATCCTGCACGCATAAGTGAGCAGAATATCAAGGTAATAACGGGTAGGGAATTTTAAAACAAATGATTTTCCGTTGGCAGAATAATTTTGGATACTGAAAGACTCACCGGCATAAGCAATAGTGCGCGGGTCACCGATGGCAGTACCGGGAAAATTCTCTATTTCAGAATCACTGATGATGTCCGCTCCATATTGCCCTCCGAAATACAATTCAGATTCATTCTGAAACATACCAAACAAACAAGGAATCATTTTCGAATCATACATTTCACTGGTTGAAATGGAATCAAAAGTCCAACCACTTATCACTGTATGATAATCAGAATAACCATAATCGAAAACAATAGCGGTATCGGCAATAAAATAGCCGCTTTCGGCTTGTAGATTGTGAATTACGCAGTAATAAGAGAGTCCTAAAATAATCGGATTGTCCAAGGACAGGGTAACTTGATAA
>JALNYF010000102.1 GCA_023229985.1 Bacteroidales bacterium
TGCGGCACAATCCCAAAATATCTATGAAAAAACTCCGGCAATGTATTGATTTTAAACAAGTTATTATAGACAAAAGTAATTCTGTTTTCTACGATAAAAAGTGGACAGATTCTTGTAAATACTATCAAATTCCCTATTATTCCATGAGAGAAAACGGATATTTCTACTTGAAGTGCGATAAATCAAAAAAATAATCTATATTTGCCCGATTAAAAAAACTATGCGGATTATATATAAATTATTGATAATCACTATTTTACTTTGTTTCGCGCAGGGCAATTTGTGGGCTTTTGGTATGAATTATTCTAAAATATCGTTACCGGAAGCCGATAAGCAATGGCTTTATTGGGAACAAACTACCCCCGATGATACTATTCCCGATAAGGACAAAAAGGTGAAACCGAAAAAAATAAAAGAGAAGAAACGCAGCCGAAAGGTTACTTTTGAAACTTTTCAGGAAAATTATGACAAGGCGCGCGATTTTTATAACCGCGAACTATTTTTAAGTGCCGCCCATCTATTTGAGGAATTATATCCGCTTTCAATGGGTACGCCCATCGCAGATACCATCTTGTTCCTTTTTGCGGATTGCTACTACCAAAACCGAGATTATGAAATGGCAGCTTTCCATTTTAAGGAATATGCCAATCGTTATACAGGTACAGACCGGGCAGAAAAAGCTCATTTTCAGGCAATTAAATCTATTGCGCAACTTTCTCCCAATTATAGTTTAGACCAACAAGAAACCTATTACGCCATTGAAGAAATTACCCTTTTTATTCAAACTTATCCAAATAGTCAGTTCATGCAGGAGTGCAACGAACTTTTGGATTTAATGCGAAATAAGTTGGCAAAAAAAGAGTTCGAGATACTGAAACTATATTATAACACAGAGAATTACAAGTCAGCGCAAATCTTGGCAGCCAATTTTTTGAAGAAATATTCTTATTCGGAGTATGCAGACGATGCGTATGCTATCTTAGTGAAAAATAATTTCGAGTATGCCAAGAAAAGTGTTGAAACAAAGCAACTTGAACGCTACCATGCTTGTATGGACGAGTTCAAAAATTTGCAAATCAATTATCCCGATTCTCCGTTTATCGCCGAAGTCCAAAAATATGCCGATGAAGCGGCAATCAAAATAGAAAAAATCAATAAGAAAGCAGTTAAATAATTAAGATGAAGACAGATTTTAAAAAAAGCAATGCGGAAACCATGGCAATTACCCGAAATATCCGCGAGTATGACAAAGAAACTGATAATCTTTATGAATCAGTGGTGATTATGTCAAAACGTGCGAATCAAATTGCATTGGAAATAAAAGATGAAATGAATAAGGAGATGCAAGAGTTTGCACCGGCGCAAGATACGTTAGATGAAGTGTTTGAAAATAGAGATTTGATCGATTTGGCAAAATCTTACGAAAAACTTCCGAAACCTACATTGTTGGCTGTCAAGGAGTTTGAAGATAAGAAGATTTATTACAAACGAAACGAAGATGATGACATCAAAAATGTCTAATCCATCAGCTCATATTGTCATTGGAATTACCGGAGGGATAGCGGCTTATAAGACGCTATCTCTTATTCGTTTATTAAAGAAAGCCGGTCATGAAGTGAAGGTGGTGGCTACGCGCCATGCGATGGATTTTGTTACCCCACTGACCCTTCAAACGCTTTCTCAAAACAAAGTCTGTACAGATTTATTTGAGCCGACGCAAAACTTTGAAGTTGAGCATGTTGCATTGGCAGAGTGGGCGGATATGATGGTAGTGGCTCCAGCTTCTGCCAACATAATCGGAAAATTTGCCAACGGGATTGCTGATGATATGCTTTCCACACTTTTTTTGGCATTTTCAAAACCCGTTTTTCTCGCCCCGGCGATGAATAAAAACATGTGGGTAAACCCAGCTGTTCAGCACAATATAGGAATTTTAAAAGATAGAAACTGCCACATTTTGGCACCAGCGTCTGGTTTTTTGGCGTGCGGAACAGATGGCGAAGGTCGTATGCAGGAACCCGAAGATATTTTTCAAAAACTTTTTGAAAAATCACCTTTTTCCACCGCTTGGAACGGGAAAAAAGTCTTGGTTACTGCCGGTCCGACTTATGAACCTATCGACCCGGTGCGCTTCGTCGGGAACTATTCGTCCGGCTTAATGGGAATGCAATTAGCCCAAAAATTAGCAGAGCAAGGAGCAAAAGTTACTTTGGTTTGTGGTCCAACTCATTTATCTGTAAATCATTGCAATATTATCCGTGTTAATGTTTCTACCGCAGACGAAATGTTGCGCGCTTGTTTGGCTGCTGCACCGGAGTCGGAACTCATCATCATGGCTGCCGCCGTTGCCGATTATACCCCCGCTTTATTCGAAACGGAAAAAATTAAAAAAACAGATTCCGTTTTAAATCTTTCTCTAAAAAAAACAGTGGATATTTTGGCAACGCTTGGAATGCAAAGAGCTGAAAAACAATGTATTGTGGGTTTTGCTTTGGAAACGGAGAACGAAATTGACAACGCACGAAAAAAATTGCAAAATAAAAATATTGATATAATCGTTCTTAACTCACTGCGCAACGAAGGAGCCGGATTTCAATGCAAAACCAATCAGGTTACTATTATGGATAAAAATGGAAAAGTGCAGCAGGGTACGCTGAAAGGGAAAGAGAAGGTCGCAGATGATATTATCCATTATATTGCTGATTATTTGAAAATTACAACTCCGCCTTTGCCATAACTTAAATTGGTCACTATGAAAAAAATTGGTCTCTTCTTCTTTTTATGTGTATTGATATTTTCGCTTGATGCACAGGATTTTCAATGTCAGATTTCTGTTAATTCTTCCCAAATTTCCGGGTCTAACCGTAATAAATTCAATACGTTACAACAAGAACTATACAAATTTATCAATGATAGAAAATGGTGCCAATATACGTTTAAAACCAATGAACGAATAGAATGTGCCATGATGATTAATTTGACGGAAAATTCCGGGGACGTTTATACGGGTACGATGACCGTGCAGCTGCAGCGTCCGATTTTTAATACCAATTACAAATCGACCGTTCTCAATTTTCAGGACAAAGACATAAAATTTACCTACGAGGAGGGCGCACCGTTGGAATATGCGGAAAATAGTAATTTATCGCAACTTACTTCCTTGATTGCCTATTATTTGAATCTTTTTATCGCAATGGATTTCGACACCTTTTCTTTGAATGGTGGTTCCCCCTATTTTACTATCTGCCAGAACATTGTGAATTTGAATCAAAATGCTGCCGAGCCCGGGTGGAAGGTTTTTGAATCCGGCCAGCGAAATCGTTATTGGGTGATGGAAAATCTGACGAACCCGTCCTATAGCAATCTTCACTCCTTTTTATACAAATATCACCGTTTGGGCTTAGATGTCATGTCTGAATCGGTAGATGTGGGACGCGCTTCCATCTTAGATGCCCTTCGCGACTTGCAAAAGGTAAATTCCCAAAAATCAAACCTTTACATTGTTCAAATTATGGTGTTGGCAAAAGCAGACGAAATTGTCAATATCTTCTCTGAAGCTACTCCGGTGGAAAAAACGGAAGTCATCAGAATTATGAAGCAGTTAGATCCGGCAAATCAGTCGAAATATAACGCAATCAACAAAAATAACTAAATATGCTGCGCGTGCTCCAAATCGAAAATTATGCTCTTATCAGCTCTTTGAATATTCAGTTCGATGATGGTTATACTGTTATTACCGGAGAAACCGGTGCCGGTAAGTCTATCATTATGGGAGCATTAGCACTTATTTTGGGAAACCGCGCCGATTCATCAGTCCTCTTCGACAAATCCAGAAAATGT
>JALNYF010000050.1 GCA_023229985.1 Bacteroidales bacterium
TTCATCACCGGCGATTGATTTTCTTCTGTAAAAGTAAAATCATGGTTTGGTTGTGTCAATTTTTTTGAAAAAACATACGTGGCAATGCCTTCTACCGCGCTCACGTAAGGCAGGTTACGAATAGATGTAACGACCTCATTGTCAGGACAATAAATGGCTATTGTATTCGTCCATTTCGATTTTGAAAAAACATAGATATCTTCATCTAAATCCGTGATTGCGGAGACATAGTTAGGATTAACGGGCAAATCGGCTTCCGTTACGGGAATTTGGAAACGGGTTCTTTTGGCAATGGCGCGCTCCGACAAAAACTCATCGGGTCGTTGCACTGAATAAGGAGAATTATTTTTATCGGTAAAGTGGATTCTGTAGCAAGTAACTTGGGCTGACATTTTCATTCCAACGAACATGAGTAGAATCATAAAGATAAAAAAGTGGTTTTTCATGATGCATTTTTTAAGCTGCAAAAATAGTATAAAAAATAGTGCTGTCCGGTAAATAATAAATATTTTTGGTTAATCTATTAGTATTGAGTAAATTACAGCAGTTCGTGTTTTGTCAGGCTTACACTTTCGAAGAGTGTATAAGAAATCCGAAGAATTTTAATTTTTATAAAATGGCCATCACGACTGCCATGGTGGGTGAAATGTCCGGCAGAAGCAATCTGTCTGACCGAAGCTACAAATCCCGCCGCCTTAGCAAATTCGTTGCGTTAAAAAAATTAGAAATGTGCAAGCGTCAAAACAGCGACTGTTCGAAGCAACCGTAGGTTGCAAGTTTGAGCTGTTTAGCTTGTACATTTCAATTTTTAGCAACAATTTGCGTAGCGGCAAAGCGCATTTCTTTTGCAACTTTTCTTTGGCAAGACAAAGAAAAGTTGAGAAAAATAAACATATTGGGTTGAAGAGACTTCTTTATGTTGAATCTATACAGTAATAAATCAATTTACCGGACAGTATTAGCTTGTAATGTATGTTTCGTAAACATGGGATAAGGCGTGCCGTAGTTACGCAACAAATAGAGAGATGTAGGGTCGTGCGTTAGAGATGAGAAATAATAAGAAACATCTGTTGTAATCCGAAGGTTTCCTTCGGATTTTTTATGCCTTATATATTTTTCGTAAAGGTAAGCCTGACAAAATATAATACTTCGTAATCTGCTCAATGCTAATCAATTAATCAATAATTTCTATTATTTACCAGACAACAATAATTACAAACATCCGAATCCTACGGGATGGGACACCACCGCATTACTCTATTTACGCGACAGCAATATAAAAAACGACTTGATTATGTTTTCAATCAGCCTTGACAGAAATAACTTTACATCACCGTTTAAAAAAAAACGAGGTTATTGAAATCGGGAATAAAAAATAAAATGTTTAGGCTAAACCGCTATTATTTCCCATAATCGGGATAATATCGTTATGTTTTTCGGCGATTCTGCCATTTTTTTCCTCAAATTTTCTAATATTTTCGTTGAGGGCGCCTAATAAGCGTTTAGCATTTTGCGGGGTCAGAATAATTCTGGAACGAACATTTCCTTTGGGCAATCCGGGCATAAGTGCGACGAAATCAAGAATAAAATCACTTTCGGAATGTGTGATAATGGCTAAATTGGAATAGATGCCTTGGGCAACTTCTTCGCTTAAATTGATGTCGATTTTTTGTTCTTGCATAATAGAAATGTTTTAAATAAAATAAGAGATTAGCCATTCGACTAATCTCTTATATTCTAATAAATTACAATTTAGAAGCCATTAAACTTTCGTACTCTTCCATGGAGCTGACTTCAATATTTTGATATTTTTTCAAACCTGTACCTGCCGGAATAAGGTGACCGACGATAACGTTTTCTTTCAAACCGAGTAAGTTGTCGGATTTAGCGTTAATAGCGGCGTTGGTAAGTACTTTGGTAGTTTCTTGGAAAGAAGCGGCAGAAATGAAACTACGGATTTGCAAAGAAGCGCGTGTGATACCTTGCAGAATAGGTTTACCAGTTGCAGGATTCGCATCACGAACTTCCACCAATTTTAAATCTCTACGTTTCAAAATTGAGTTTTCATCGCGCAGTTGTTTCGGGTACACGATTTGTCCGTTTTTGAAAATTTCGGAATCGCCGGCATCTGTCACAACTTTCATTTCCCAGATAGCATCATTTTCTTGTTGGAAATCAATCTTGTTGATTAATTCGCCTTGTAAGAATTTGGTATCACCCGGATCTTCGATTTCCATTTTACGCATCATTTGACGTACAATAACTTCAAAGTGTTTGTCATTAATCTTAACACCTTGCAGACGGTAAACTTCCTGAATTTCGTTCACGATATATTCTTGAACTTTCATTGCCCCCTTGATATTCAAAATATCAGATGGGGTTAAAGCACCTTCTGAAAGTGGAGTACCGGCTTTAACAAAGTCATTTTCTTGTGCCAGAATCTGTTTGGAAGAAGAGATCTGATAAGTTTTGGTTTCGCCTGTGCGAGAGGTAATTGTAATGGAGCGGTTTCCTCTTTTCAATTTCTTTTCGAAAGAAACAACGCCGTCGATTTCGGCCACTACAGCCGGGTCTGATGGATTACGGGCTTCGAAGAGTTCGGTAACGCGTGGCAAACCACCGGTGATATCGCCTGATTTTCCGAATAAACGCGGGATTTTAACCAAAACGGCACCGGAATCAATTTTATCGCCCACATCAACAGAAAGACGGGCACCTACCGGAAGGTCGAAGGTTTTGATTAAATTGCCATCTCCATCATTAACGCCAATAATCGGGTTTTTGGTTTTCAAACGGCTTTCGATAATCACCTTATCGTGAGTACCGGCTTGTTCATCGGTTTCCACACGATAGGTAACGCCTTCAATAACATCTTTAAATTCGATGGTACCGGCAACTTCTGAAAGGATAACGGCATTAAACGGGTCCCAATCGGCGATAATATCGCCTTTTTTCACGTTGTCGCCATGTTTGAAGTATAGTTTGGCTCCGTAAGGAATATTGGCGGAGAATAAAGCAACAGATGTTTGTACATCAATAATTTTCATTTCGGCAGAACGTCCGATAACGATATAATAAGTTTTGCCTTCGCCATCGACTTTCTCAAGAGCTCTCAATTCATCAATGCTCAAGAGACCGTCATTTTTGGCGGTAATACGGCTGTTAGCTGCCACGTTTCCGGCAACACCGCCGACGTGGAATGTACGCAAAGTCAGCTGTGTACCCGGCTCACCGATAGATTGAGCGGCGATAACACCAACCGCCTCACCAATTTGAACCATACGTCCGGTAGCCAAGTTTCTGCCGTAACATTTTTGACAGATCCCTTGTTTGGATTCGCAAGTGGGGACGGAACGAATTTCAACCTCTTCAATAGGTGAATCTTCAATCATTTGACAATATTTTTCGTCCAATTCCTCTCCGGCTTTCACAATCAATTCGCCATTTTGCGGATTATAAACATCGTGCAAGGTAACACGACCAAGCAAACGATTATACAAAGGTTCAATAATTTCCTCATTTTTCTTCAAGGCGGTAATGGTCATCCCTCTCAGGGTTCCGCAATCTTTCTCAGTGATGATCACATCGTGGGAAACATCGACTAAACGTCTGGTCAGGTAACCGGCATCAGCTGTCTTTAAAGCGGTATCAGCCAAACCTTTACGAGCACCGTGAGTTGAAATAAAGTATTCCAATACTGACAATCCTTCTTTGAAGTTTGAAAGAATCGGGTTCTCAATAATTTCACCGCCGGAAGCACCTGCCTTCGTCGGTTTTGCCATCAAACCACGCATACCTGCGAGCTGACGAATCTGAGTTTCAGAACCACGGGCGCCGGAGTCCAGCATCATGTAAACAGGGTTAAACCCTTGACGGTCAGCAGCGATTTTTTTGATTAAAACCTTACTTAAGTTGGCGTTGGTGTGTGTCCAAACATCAATAATTTGGTTGGAACGCTCCGTATTGGTAATATTACCATACTCATATTGCATCTGGATTTCATCAACCAAAGCGTTAGATTTGGCAATAAGGGTAGCTTTTTCATCGGGGACTAAAATATCGCCCAAATTGAAAGACAAACCGCCTTGGAATGCCATTTTGAATCCCATTCCCATGATATCGTCCAAGAACTTGGCAGTAGCGGCGTTACCGGCTTTGTACAACACTTTGCCGATAATATCGCGCAACGATTTTTTGGTTAAAAGTTCGTTGATATAGCCATAGCCTTTGGGGACAATTTGGTTGAAAATAATTCTTCCGACAGTGGTATCCACCAATTGCATTTTGCCGTCGCCTTCCAAATCCACTTTACATTTAATCCATGCGTTGAGGTGGATTTTCTTTTCATTATAGGCGATCATCACTTCTTCACCGGAATAGAATTTCATTCCTTCACCGAGCACTTTTTGCTCGTCAGTTGATTTCAGACCTTTGGTGATATAATAAAGTCCCAAAACCATATCCTGCGAAGGCACGGTAATAGGTGAACCGTTGGCCGGGTTCAAGATATTGTGAGATGCCAACATCAGCATTTGGGCTTCGAGGACGGCTGCGTTGCCAAGTGGAACGTGAACTGCCATCTGGTCACCGTCGAAGTCGGCATTAAAAGCGGTACAACAGAGGGGGTGTAAACGAATGGCTTTCCCTTCTACCAAGCGGGGTTGGAAGGCTTGGATACCCAATCTGTGCAAAGTAGGAGCACGGTTCAGAAGAACGGGGTGTCCTTTCAGAATATTTTCCAAAATATCCCAAACGATAGGATCTTTTCTATCTACAATTTTCTTGGCAGATTTAACGGTTTTCACGATACCTCTTTCCAAGATTTTGCGAATAACGAAAGGTTTGAAAAGTTCGGCTGCCATATCTTTGGGCAAACCGCACTCATTCATGTGCAACTCTGGACCTACCACGATAACCGAACGACCGGAGTAATCGACACGTTTACCCAACAAGTTTTGACGGAAACGACCTTGTTTACCTTTTAAGCTGTCGGACAGTGATTTAAGTGCGCGATTGGATTCGGTTTTAACGGAATTTGTTTTTTTGGAGTTATCAAACAATGAATCAACTGCTTCTTGCAACATACGTTTTTCATTACGCATAATCACATCGGGAGCTTTGATTTCGATTAATCGTTTCAGTCGATTATTACGGATAATGACTCTGCGGTAGAGGTCATTTAAGTCGGAAGTGGCGAAGCGACCGCCGTCCAAAGGAACTAAAGGTCTTAGTTCGGGCGGGATAACGGGGATAATTTTGGAAATCATCCATTCGGGTCTGTTTTCTGCGCGTTTACGGGAATCGCGGAAGGCTTCAAACACTTGCAATCTTTTGAGAACGTCTTGTTTACGTTGTTGGGAAGTTTCGGTGTTTGCTTTTTCGCGAAGTCTGTAGGATTCTTCGTCCAAATCCACTTTAACTAATAAGTCGTAAAGAGCTTCGGCACCCATTTTAGCGATAAATTTGTTGGGGTCTGTTTCATCCAACATTTTATTTTCGGGCGGAAGTAGTTCCATCACTTCGAAATACTCTTCTTCAGTAAGAAGCGACATATTTTGAATGGTATCTTTATCTTTTTCGTTGAGTTTAATATCTTGAGCGGCGCCGGCTTGAATTACGACATATTTTTCGTAATAGATGATGGCATCGGTTTGTTTAGCGGCGATACCGAGGAGGGCAGCGATTTTTTTGAAGAACCAGATATGAGCGACCGGAACAACCAATTGGATGTGTCCCATTCTTTCGCGTCTTACTTTTCTTTCGGTAACTTCCACTCCGCAACGGTCGCAGACGATACCTTTATATCTAATTCTCTTATACTTACCGCAATGACATTCCCAATCTTTGGTAGGACCGAAAATCTTTTCACAAAACAGACCATCGCGTTCGGGCTTATAAGTTCTATAGTTGATAGTTTCGGGCTTAATTACTTCACCTCTGGATTGTTCCAAGATACTTTCCGGTGAAGCCAAGCTGATGGTTATGGTTGAAAACTCTTTTCTGGTATTACTATCTTTTCTAAAAGCCATATTATTATTATATTTATTTTTTACTAATCAAATTTAACGTCTAACGATAATCCGCGCAACTCATTCACCAATACGTTGAATGATTCCGGCAAGCCGGGAATTGGCATGACATCGCCTTTTACGATAGCTTCGTATGCTTTGGCTCTTCCGACTACGTCGTCTGATTTGACGGTTAAGATTTCTTGAAGTATATTAGCGGCACCGAAAGCTTCGATTGCCCAAACTTCCATTTCTCCAAAACGCTGACCACCGAATTGGGCTTTACCGCCTAATGGCTGTTGTGTGATTAAGGAGTACGGTCCGATGGAACGAGCGTGCATCTTATCATCAACCATGTGGTGAAGTTTAATCATATAGATATAACCTACAGTAACTTTTTGGTGGAATTTCTCGCCGGTTCCTCCGTCGTACAAATCAACACTACCATTTTCCGGAAGACCTGCTTTTTTCATCAGTTCGTTAATTTGATCTATACTTGCGCCATCAAAGATGGGGGTAGCAAATTTCATTCCCAATTTCTTTCCTGCCCAACCCAATACGGTTTCGTATATCTGTCCCAAGTTCATACGGGAAGGTACACCCAACGGGTTCAAAACAATGTCTACCGGTGTGCCATCTTCCAAGAAAGGCATATCCTCTTCTTTTACAATTTTGGCAACGATACCTTTATTCCCGTGACGTCCTGCCATTTTGTCGCCCACTCTTAATTTACGTTTGTTAGCAACATAGACTTTTGCCATTTGGACAATGCCGTTTGGCAATTCGCTGCCGATGGTGGCATCAAATTTTTCACGCATCATCTTAGCGGTCAGGGCGCGTTCTTCAATCAAATAGTTTCGGATAATTTCAGACACCAAAGCATTGAGTTTTCCGTCGTTTGTCCATTTAGAAACGGCAACTGTAGAATAATTGATGGTGAACAATAACTTTTGAGAGAATTTGGCACCTTTGGGGATGATAATATTTTTAGCATTATCGTAGATATTGTGAGCAATTTTACCGTTCAGCAGTTCATATAACTTAACGACAATTTTATCTTTCAGTGCGTTGAGTTCTTTTTCGTATGCGGCATCAATATCTTTGAGGATGTCTTTATCTTTGTTTTTCATTTTTCTATCTTTCACCATGCGGGAAAGGGATTTTGCGCCGATTACAACACCTTTCATGGATGGGGGTGCTTTTAAAGAAGCATCTTTCACATCGCCGGCTTTATCTCCGAATATCGCGCGGAGCAATTTCTCTTCCGGGGTCGGGTAAGATTCGCCTTTCGGGGTAATCTTTCCGATGAGAATGTCGCCTTCGTTTACCTCGGCACCAATGCGAATCAAACCATCTTCGCCTAAATCCTTTGTTGCTTCGGCAGAAACATTGGGGATATCGTTCGTCAGTTCTTCAACTCCGCGTTTGGTATCACGGACTTCCAAGGTAAATTCTTCAATATAGATGGAGGTAAAAATATCTTCTTTTACTACTCGTTCCGAAATAACGATCGCGTCTTCAAAGTTGTAACCTTTCCAAGGCATGAAGGCAACCATCATGTTTCTTCCCAATGCCAATTCTCCGTCTTTGGTAGCGTAACCTTCTGTTAGAACATCACCTTTGAGCACTTTTTGTCCTTTTTTGACAAGAGGTTTGATATTCACGCAGGAGTTTTGATTTGTTCTTCTAAATTTTTGAAGATGATAGGTCTTCACATTTGAATCGAAACGAACCAATTTTTCAACTTCGCTTCTTTCGTATTTGATAGTAAATTTTTCGGCATCAGCATATTCGACCACGCCATTGGCTTCAGCTCTAAGCAGGTCTCGGGAATCGAGGGCAACTTGTTTTTCCAAGCCGGTACCAACGATAGGAGCTTCGGGCACCAACAAAGGAACTGCCTGACGCATCATGTTGGATCCCATCAAGGCACGGTTGGCATCGTCATTTTCCAAGAAAGGAATCAGGGAAGCGGCGATAGAGGCAATTTGGTTCGGACCTACATCCATCAAATCCACTTCTTCTCTGGGTATGATAGGATAGTCTGCCAAGTTACGTACTTTTACTTTTTCTTCCAGAGTACCGTTTTCGTCCATTGGCGTATTCGCTTGGGCGATGGATTTATTTTCCTCTTCTTCTGCGCTCAAATAAATGGGAGTTTCTTTCAGTTGTACTACTCCATCAACAACTCTGCGGTATGGGGTTTCGATGAAACCGAGTTTATCGATTTTAGCGAAAACGCAAAGGGACGAAATCAAACCGATGTTCGGACCTTCCGGTGTTTCGATGGTACACAATCTGCCGTAGTGAGTATAGTGAACGTCACGTACCTCAAAGCCGGCTCTTTCACGGGACAAACCTCCGGGACCCAGAGCAGAAATTCTCCGTTTGTGGGTTAATTCCGACAGCGGGTTGGTTTGGTCCATAAATTGGGATAATTGGTTTGTGCCGAAGAAGGAGTTGATAACGGAAGAGAGGGTTTTGGCGTTGATCAAGTCAACGGGACCGAATACTTCGTTATCGCGGACGTTCATTTTTTCGCGGATGGTTCTTGACATACGGGCAAGTCCCACGCCGAATTGGTTGTATAATTGTTCGCCAACGGTACGGATACGTCTGTTGCTCAAGTGGTCGATATCATCGACATCCGTTTTGGAATTGATCAATTCAATAAGATAGCGGATAATGCTGATAATATCGTCTTTAGTGAGGACGCAAACGTCCATTGGGGTTGTCAAGTTCAATTTTTTGTTGATACGATAGCGACCCACTTCGCCGAGGTCATATCTTTTATCGGAGAAGAAAAGTTTCTCGAAAGTAGAGCGTGCAGTTTCTTCATCCGGTGGGGCGGCGTTACGTAATTGCAAGTAGATATATTCGATAGCTTGTTTTTCTGTATTGGTAGGGTCTTTGAGCATCGTGTTGGTGATGATGGAGTAGTCGGTTTGTTTTTCATCATCTTTGTGGAAAAGAACGGTTTTGATATTGGCGTCGGCTATCATGTTGATATGTCTGTCTTCCAGGATAGTTTCGCGTTCGATAAGAACTTCTGTTCTTTCGATATTGACTACTTCGCCGGTTTCTTCATCAACAAAATCTTCGTTCCATACGTGAACCACGCGGGCGGCTAATTTTTTGCCAACGAATTTTTTAAGGTTAGCTTTGGTAGCTTTCACTTCTTGTGCGATGTCGAAGATGTCTAAAATATCTTTATCGCTTTCGTAGCCGATAGCGCGAAGCAAGGTAGTAACGGGAAGTTTCTTTTTTCTGTCGATGTAAGCATACATGACATTATTGATGTCGGTAGTAAATTCCATCCAAGAGCCTTTGAACGGGATAATACGGGCGGAGTACAATTGTGTTCCGTTTGCGTGAAAAGATGACCCGAAGAAGACGCCCGGGGAGCGGTGGAGTTGTGAAACGACCACGCGTTCTGCGCCGTTGATAATGAAGGTACCGCTGGGGGTCATATACGGAATCATTCCGAGATAGACATCTTGGATAACGGTTTCAAAGTCTTCATGGTCGATGTCATTGCATGAAAGTTTCATTTTGGCTTTAAGCGGAACGCTGTATGTTAAGCCTCTTTCAATGCATTCGTCCATGGTATAACGCGGACCGTCGATATAATAATCTAAAAATTCGAGAACAAAACTATTTCTTGCATCGGTGATAGGGAAATTTTCGGAGAAGACACGGTAAAGACCTTCGTTGTGTCTTTTTTCGGCATCGGTATCAATTTGAAAAAATTCCTGAAAAGCCTTCAATTGAATATCCAAGAAATCGGGATAATCCATTGGGTGCGTTGATGCAAAACTAAATCTACTATTTGAATTACTTTTTGTTGCCAATGTGTTTAACTTTTTAAAGGTTGATAAAAAGTGAGTTGGTTCGGTGGGAAAGTTATATAAGTTACCGGAGCTTTAGGAGGGGGTGGTTACGTAAGTAAGCGTAACAGATAAAAATAACAATAAGTACAAGGCACCCATGGGGGGTTATCCTTGTACTTGATTGTTGGGGACAAGTAAAATTTATTTTACTTCAATTTCGGCACCAGCTTCTTCCAAAGATTTTCTCAAACCTTCTGCTTCGTCTTTAGAGATACCTTCTTTAATTGGTTTCGGAGCTGTATCAACTAATTCTTTAGCTTCTTTCAAGCCAAGACCGGTTAATTCTTTCACCAATTTAACAACTGCCAATTTGCTTGGACCTGCTGCTTTGAGAATAACGTCGAACTCTGTTTGTTCTTCTTCTGCTGCTGCTGCGCCACCTGCTGCGGGAGCTGCAATAGCTACTGCTGCTGCTGCGGGTTCGATACCATATTCGTCTTTTAAAATTTGAGCTAATTCGTTAACTTCTTTAACGGTCAAATTTACTAATTGTTCTGCAAATGCTTTCAAATCTGCCATAATAATATTTTTTTAATTGTTTTGTTACTAATTTTTTTTATTACTTTTAATTTTCTCTTTCGGATAAGGTTTTTACGATACCTGCCAATTTGCCGCCGCCTGATTGTAAAGCGGAAATAACGTTTTTGGCTGGGGATTGCAATAAGCCGACAATGTCTCCGATAAGTTCTTCTCTTGATTTAATGTTACAAAGAGCATCTAACTGATCATCTCCGAAGTAGGTCGCTGATTCTATAAAGGCTGCCTTGATTAACGGTTTTTTGTTTTTTGCACGGAATTCTTTGATAAGTCTTGCCGGTGCGTTTCCCGTTGTGGACAGCATGATAGAAGTGGTACCTGCTAATGCCGGATAGATTTCCGAGTAATCCAATTCGGATTGGTCCATGGCGCGTTTTAAAAGGGTATTTTTTACCACTTTTAATTTAATGTCGCGACGGTAACACAATCTTCTCAATTGGTTTACAGTTTCTACGCTGAATCCGGAAATATCCGTTACATATACATTCGGATAAGTAGCTAAATCCTTTGCAATAGCGTCAATAATTTGACTTTTTTGTTCTATTTTCATTCTAATTCAGCTTTTAATTTATAATGTAACCGATTTAACATCAACTTGCACTCCGGGACTCATTGTTGAAGAGAGGTAGATGCTTTTTACGTACGTTCCTTTTGCAGCAGTCGGTTTCAATTTCATGATGGTGGACATCATTTCCTTGGCGTTGTCTGCCAACTGGTCGGTAGTAAAGTTTACTTTACCGATTCCGGTATGGATGATACCGTATTTGTCCACTTTAAAATCTATTTTACCGGCTTTTACATCAGCAACTGCTTTTCCGATATCCATGGTTACGGTACCGGCTTTCGGGTTAGGCATTAAGCCACGGGGACCTAATATTTTACCTAACGCACCAATTTTGGGCATTACACTTGGCATGGTAATGATTACATCTATGTCTGTCCAACCTTTTTTAATCTTTTCGATGTATTCTTCCAAACCTACGTGATCGGCGCCTGCAGCTTTTGCTTCTTCTTCCTTATCAGGAGTACAAAGTGCCAATACTCTTACCACTTTTCCTGTGCCGTGGGGCAGGGTGACGATACCTCTTACCATTTGGTTGGCTTTTCGAGGATCCACACCCAAGCGCACATCTATATCAAAAGAAGCATCAAATTTTGTATAAGTGATGTTTTTGATGATATCAACGGCTTCGGTTAAAGGGTAAACTTTGGTCTTATCAAATTTTGCAAGTGCTTCTTTGCGTTTTTTTGATATTTTAGCCATCTTAATTTGTTTATTACTTGATTATTAATTATTTTCAAAAGGATTTGTACCACCTTTCACAACGATACCCATACTTCTTGCGGTGCCGGCTACCATCGACATTGCCGATTCGGTAGTGAAGCAATTCAAGTCAGTCATTTTGCCATCGGCAATCTCTCTAACTTGGTCCCAAGAAATGGTGGCTATTTTGTTGCGGTTCGGTTCTTTCGATCCTTTTTGAACTTTGGTTGCTTCCATTAACTGTACTGCAACCGGAGGTGTTTTTACGATAAAATCAAACGATTTATCTTTGTAAACAGTGATAATAACAGGAATAATTTTCCCGCCTTTATCTTGAGTACGAGCATTAAACTGCTTACAAAATTCCATTATGTTCACCCCTTTAGAACCTAATGCAGGTCCTACCGGCGGTGACGGATTGGCGGCACCTCCCTTGATTTGTAACTTAATAAGTCCAGCTACTTCTTTTGCCATTTTTTCTTTTTTTTGATTGTGTAACTATTGTTTAGTCGGCAACTATACCTTTTCAACTTGCATAAAACTTAGTTCGAGAGGAGTTTTACGACCGAAAATCTTCACCATGACTTTCAGTTTCTTTTTCTCGGCATTGATTTCTTCAATTATGCCGTTAAAAGTGTTGAACGGACCATCAATTACTTTAATTTCCTCACCTACAATAAAGGGGGGAGCAAAGGTCTCATCTTGTTCTAACAACTCATCGACCTTCCCTAACATGCGGGTAACTTCGGCAGGACGTAACGCCGTCGGAATGTCAGTCTTATGTTTGCAGCCTACAAAGCCCAAAACGCCCGGTATGTTCAATAAAACGTGTAATACCTCTCCCAAGCGCATCGCCTCAACGAAAATATAACCCGGAAAATAATTACGCTCTTTACTTACTCTCTTACCATTGCGCATTTGGTAAATCTTTTCAGACGGAATCAGAATGCGGGTAACAAAATCCTTAATGTGCGAAGCTTCTATCTCACTTTCAATATTCTGCTTCACCTTCTTTTCGGTTCCTGTAACCGTTCTAATTACATACCACTTTCTTTCTATTTCTGCCATACTTAAATTGTTGATGTTTAATACCAACTATGATTATCCAAAATAAATTATGCAGCAGGGAACATCAATGTCATTCCCGTGTTGAAAATCCAATCCATTACCATTACGACTAACGCAATAATTAAGGAAGCTACGGATACGACCACAACACTATTTTGAAGATCTTTCGCCGTAGGCCAAGTTACTTTGTGTGCTAACTCGTCATACGTCTCTTTAAAATAATTTACTATCTTTTTCATCTTGAATAATTCTTTTTATTTATCGTTTCTTTTTGCCTTTTTTGAAACTTTTCGAAGCTTTTTACCCATTCCTATTTACCGTTATAAAAAAATATTATACACCAATATTTTTTATAACCCATTGATTCTCATATAAATATAACCATACTTCACTCCCAACACCTTTACTGAATATTATACTTCAAAAAGTTTGCAAATATACATTATTTTGTCATATATTCATAGTGTTGAAAAAATAATAAAAATTTCTTTGATTTTTGGACAGTCATCAAAATATTATTGTAATTTTGCGCCCGATTTGCGGTAATAGCTCAGTTGGTAGAGTGAAAGCTTCCCAAGCTTTAGGTTGCGGGTTCGAACCCCGTTTACCGCTCCAATTTTAAAAAAAATCTCCGCCCTCATCAGCGGAGTTTTATTATAATTTACGGTACAAAAATAAAGTAGGCATTATTATTGTAAAAAACGTATCTTTGCCGCTTATGCGCAAAAAGTTGACTTTCCGCTGCCTTCTGAGCCCAAAACGGCGATTCTGATGCTGTTTTTTGACTCTCTTTTCGTCCATTGAGTTTGCAAATTTAGGGAAAAAATCATATCATTTTAGCTTCCCTATTTTTAATAAACGGCGTGTCACTTTTCCCCATTTTGGGGGATGACTCATATTTTTTTTATTTGCGACTTTTGCATCGCAAATTTCAAGAAGGAGAACAATCCTTTGTTTTAATAATAAAAACACACTGAATATGAGAATAAAACGCATACTTTTTCACACTATTACAACCATTTTGGCAGGATGGGCATTGGTGATGACCACCGCTTCTGCCTATGCACAGGAAGAGAACCCGGCTGCCGAGAAAAAGCAAATGTTCGATTTTAACGCCTCCTACATCGGGGACTTCGCTGGCACGCCACTCGGGGGACAACGTACAGGATTCGGCTATTTGGGATATGGCGTTTTGGGTGTGACTTTTGATACCGAAGCAGCTGGCTGGTGGAAGGGAGGCCAACTGGTTTTAAGTGGGGCGACCACCCACGGCGCGACACCCACCGAAAGCTGGATGGGCGATTTTCAAGTGGCCGACAATATCGAAGCCGGCAATCACATCTTCTTCAATGAACTCTATTTTCAACAACAGCTCGGCCCTGTGACGCTCACCGCTGGATTGCAGGATTTCAACTCTCATTACGCCAACAGCGATGCATCCAGTCTGTTTCTCAACAGCTCTTTTGGTATCAACTCCATCTTGTCAAGTTCTTTTAGTGTTCCCATCTTCCCCATTTTCTCATGGGGGCTCAATATGAATTGGGGTATTACCGATTGGCTGAGTTGGCAAGTCGGCACTTTTGATTCCCCTTTCGGTTTCGACGAGAATCCTTATAATATTCACTGGCGCTTCAACCAAGAAAAGGGTGCCATCTTCGCCACTGAATTTGCTTTTCACACCAACATCCGCAATAACTTGGAAGGAACTTTTGAAATGGGCGGTGCATATCAAACGGCTTTGAACAATTTTGAACTACATCTTATCGCGGAGCAGCAATTCTGGAAAAAAGACAACCGTTCCATGTCAGCATTCCTAACGGCCGCCTATTCTCCAAAAACGGTGCGCGACAACCATTTCCACGCTAGTACCGGGTTTCATTTTGTAGGCGTCTTTTCCAAAAAAGGAAACGACCAACTGGGAATTGCCGCCAGCACTTGCATCTTGAATAATGATTTCAAGCACGAAACAGTGCTCGAACTCACTTACCAATATGCTTTTGGTGAACATTTCTATCTTCAACCTGACATTCAATACATTCTCAATCCCGCTGGCGCAGAAAGCAAAACGAACAACACAATGTTTCTGGCATTGCGTTTCGGCATTGATTTTTAAGATGATTTATAATTATAAAATAATACACTATTACACTGAATGAACTTGAAATCGTAAATCGGGCATCATCACTCAGGTCGCTGGCACGGGTTTTGGGGGTGCATTATAAAAATAGCATCTTTGCTGATTGAACAATTGATTTTGATTGTGCATTGATTTTAGAGTATAAACTAATTAATCTGCCATTCAACTATTAATTTTCGTATTCGTAATTTATTGCTATACAATAATAATATATTGAGTTTTGTTATCCTTTAGTACTCCAATTAAAAAAAACTCCGCCCTCATCAGCGGAGTATTTTTGACCCACCCTATCCACCACTTTCGATCACCAGGAGTTTTACGAAGCGTTTGTCCCTACAGGACATGGTTATACTCAATTACATTATGTTTAAGTTTTCTGATTTAAAATTTAGATTTTATCGTATTTAATTCCTATTACGAACCGGCGTCCATCAAAGTTCCGTAACGACGAGAGTTTGGTAGAAATAGCCGCAAAACAAAATATGAGCGTGCCGTAGTACGCCTTGATTTTGACGAAACATACATTCCAAAAATAGGAATCCTACGGGGTAAAACACCACCGCATTGCATCATTTTGAAGGTATAAATCATTATTAGCCGAAAAGCAATAAAATATTAATATGTAACGACTTTATTACATCTGTATATGAATGAATATAAAGCAATTTACACAGCATAAAACAGATATATATACATAAGATAGAAATGAATCGGCTTATAACAAAAAAGGGACTATCGAATGATAGTCCCTTTTGATTATTAGTACAGGCGTTTACCATTGCATAATATTGACTTTGTAACTGCTGACTTGTTTGTCGCTAATTACTCTGACAATATAATTTCCGGCAGCAGCTTGGATGCTGATAACTTCAGGATTGCTGATTGCTTTTCCTGTATAAATCATACGTCCGTACATATCAAATACTTGAACTTCTTTGATTTGTTGTTGTGTATTATTTTGAACGTAGATGTTGTTACCATAGCTGTAAACATTGATCGTTTCAATGGTAATATCTTGAATACCTGTGGTATCGATAGCGTCAAGCGTTACAAATGTTCTTTGAGAAGTCCAATTGCTCTCTGCAACACTATCAATGCAAACCGATTTAACGCTCCATACATAAGTAGTAGCTTCTTCCAATCCGGTCAAAACATAGTTAGTAGTGGTAATTCCCGGGATTTCGGTGAATGTAACATCATCAGCCTTTTTGTAACGAATCGTGTAAGAATTAGCTTCTACATCACCCCAATTCAAAGTAGCTGAAGAATCAGTGATGTTAGATTCGTAAGGATTGGTTGGAGCAGGACAAGTACCAGCGGTAAAAGTTGCGTGAATAGTATGATTTGCAGTTACATTAGCAAAGTTATAATAAGAAACATTGCCCACAAAAATATTATCAACGAATACGGAATCGATTTCATACATCGGATCCGGTGTGATGACGTAGCTTTGACTGCCTCCATGGAATACGGTAGTTACGCCAAGCGGAGTAATGGTTCCGTTGATAGCGGCTGAAGAAGTAATGGTGTATTGCAGTGAATCATAAGGAGCGAAGGTTACTTCAATCGTGTGATCAGCAGTAACTGCACTGAAGTTGTAACTATCAATTGCGCCTTGGTCGATACCGTCAACAAGAACGGATTCAATATAGTAACCGTTAGAAGCGGCAATGGTGTAGTTTTGACTTCCTTGACAATCAACATTAGTCGTGCCGGCAGGGGTAATCGTACCGCCAATGCCATTAACCGTAGCAACGATTGCGTAAGTATTTACGGTCGTCAATACAGAAATGGTGTGATTAGCATCAATAGCTGTAAATGTATAATTATTTACTGCGCCAACACTATTTCCATCAACAATCACATCGGTAATGGGTAGCCTTACATCA
>JALNYF010000103.1 GCA_023229985.1 Bacteroidales bacterium
TTTCACCATTTTAGATTATGCAAGCATAAGCAAGCATAAGCAAGCATAAGCAAGCATAAGCTTAATTATTAAGTTAAAATTGATAACTTTAAGTGATCATTTATTGCTTTTTGAAAATCAAAAAAAGTCTTGCAAATAACATAATTACCTCCAACTTTTTTAACTTCTTTTTCAAATATTTTTTGATTATCGCTTTGTTTTGTTGTGTTAATTTTCATTTCAATGCAAAGAAAATTATATAATTTATTAGGAAATAAAAATAACAAATCACTAACACCCGGGACAACTCCTTCATCTTTTAATCGCAAAGCCTCTCGAGCGTTACGCTTTCCACCGTTCGGGACGGCAAATAACAACTTGTCAAAGCGTGGATATTGCAACCGAAACCATCGAATGCAATTAATTTGTAAATCGCTTTCTAAATGTTCCATAAATGTTTAAATTATGTTAATAATATTATTGTTTTTTAAGAAATTTGATGCTGCTGCGTCGCAATCAACTCCGTCATCTCTTTGATCTTTTACATTTTTAACATAAGAATGCCGCTCACGCATCATAGCCGCATACTCTGGTGTTTGTAAATTTTTAGTTAAATAATAAAAAAATTTATTTATTGCCGGAGCTTCGTTAAATATTCGAATTTCTTTATTTATGGTTGAATTAAAGCGTTGGACTTCGCAGGATAGCCCCAAATCTGCGAGCCGTTGCCGCAACTCACGCGCAACAAGACGCCACGCACTATTACTTTCTACTCTTATATACGATGGTTTAAATTTAACAATTTGTGCTATCTGTCGCGGCATTGTTAAATCAATATTATCCTTCGAATAAATTACATCAACAAGAAAAACATTCTTATTTTTAACATAATAAATTTTTGAACAATAACAATCTTTCCCTTCATCTGCGGGATCTACTTGACAATGAATGTATTCGGGTTCGCTTGGTATTTCGGAGAAATAGTTAGTTTCGTTTTCAGGAAATAAAAGCCCGGATATTGGCTTTGGATCTTGTTGGTATTGCGTTTCAAAGACCCACGAATCTAATTCGTTAATTTTTTTCAATTCTTCTAACGGTATTCTGGACTCCCACAACGGCGTTTCGGTTCCGTCTTTGTTAAAAGTTATTGCTGGTAATTTAACAACGTCCCATTTGCCACCCTCTTCAACCGTGCCCTCTGCTTCGATAAGGGCACCGCAAAAATCATGTACATGCACCCGTTGCGCTGTAACAATAACAGGTGTATTCTTGTCATTTTTCCTACTAATTATTGTATTTGCCCAAGCGAAGTTAATTTTTTCTCTAACCTGTTCAGAGAGAGCGTCTTGCGTCTTAATTGGATCGTCGATCAATAACGCCCCGGCGAACTTTTCACTGTTAATTTTTCCGCATCCAAACCCTGTAATTTGACCTAAAAATGGCGCGGCATACATAACGCCGCCGGCTGTTGTCATAATGCTGCCTTTTGCATTATTTACTATTTTAACATTTGAAAAATACTTCCGATACAACGGACTTTCCATTATTCGCCGTATATTCAGCACGTTACGCGTTATTAAGCTATCAGAATTGGAAAGGTGCATAAATTCAGATTCAGGATTAATCGCAAAACCAAGTGCAGCGAAATTAATCATCGCCATTTCTGTTTTCCCGTGACGTGGTGGAATGTTAAATATTATGTTATTTGTTGGGTGTGTGCCCGCTAATATTGAATTTAACTTATTAGCAATAATTTCAAAGTGATCGGCATTAGAATTCCCCCGCACCCATTTTTTTTTGTTAAGTTCGTTAAAAAAAACGCGCGTGAACAGATAAATATCCGATTTTAACGCCGCTGCTTCCCACTCATCCTTATTCATTATATCTCTTTTAACTTTTCAATTGCCGCTTTCGCCTCTTGCAGGCTTAATTCCCGCCGCTCTGCTACTTCGGCTTTCATCTCAATATATTGTTGATTTAACATTTGCCGCTGTTCTGGAGTGCAAATCAGCCGCATTGCCGCTATTTGAAGTGTCGAATTTTTTTTATTTTCCAGCCAATTATTTAACATTTTATTCACTTCTTTTGCTCTATTTTTATCAATTGCATCCCTTATTGCTTCCGATTTCTCCAACTCTAAATTGTAGAATTGCGATTTTCGCAATCGAAAGTAATAGTTCCAAATATGCTCGATGAATACAATGTTATTTTCTTTTATTATTTTTAAAATAGCTTTTTCGTGCGCAGCCTTTGTTGATCCCATAATGTTAATTATTTAAGTTAAGACGCGGCAAATATACAAAAAAAATAACAAAAGTAAAAGGTTACTTTTTTTCTGAAATTTCTTTGGTTTTTTCAAACACTAAAATTCCATCTGTCGTAACAATTATTGGAGTAACTGCAATTGCTATCCCGCCTCGGCTGCATAATATATAACTACCGTTGAGGTATTTTACTCGCTCTTTTTTTGTGTAATTGCAACAAAAAACTTTGGCGGCAAGGAGCGTGCCGAAAGCTTTTATTTCATTGCCAAAATAAAGGAAGTACTTTTTTTGTTGTGTCATTTTTTATATTTTTATATTAAAAAGTAAAAATAGCTATTTCATTTTTGGTAACATAACCGTCAAAACCTGCGGCTTTTAATTCGGCAACCAACTCATTTTGACGAGAAAAATCTGATAATTGTTGGAATTCATCAGCTTTCAGAGTGCTAATTAATTCATCTTCTCTTTTTTCCAAGTTGGCAATTGCTTTTACCCACATTTTACGCTCCCCGGCGTTTTTGGCTTCATTCATAAAACGCGTATAATCACGCATTTGAGTGCCTATTTCATCAGCGATGAAGTTGTTGAAAGTTGATAGCTCTTTAAAAGAAGCGCACATGTCAAATAATTTAGCATCATCAGCTACCTCAACCACTTCTAACGTGCACTCCTGCGTAATTGTGCCAGCTTCATCATAAATGTATTGGTATTTTTCGGCGTATTCGATTTTTTTTGCCAAAAAAAGAACATTTTGCGGATTTTTTTCTGCGCCGCAATTGTTGTATCTTCTGTCGCTTCTTTTTTCGCTGTTGTATCTGTATGCTTTCATTTTGTGTGTGTGTTTTTGATTACCTTACAAATATACAACTATTATATATATATATGTATAAATAAAAAAAATTTATTGATTTGTAAATCAATGAGTTACAAAATATTTTTTCTCTTTGGTGTTTTTTTGGGTGTTTTTTTCGGAGTTTTTTTGCAGATTTTGAAAAAAATGAAAAGGGAGAGTATAATTACCTCCCCCAAATAGTTCACTTTGTGTGCCATTAAAGGCACGGCTTTACGGTATCTAAATAAACTTCGTGAGCGCATACGCCAAATTGGTTATCCAACTTTGGCTCTTCAATATCAAAGAAGTATGTAATAATTCGCCAGCAATCTTGGTCATAATCATACATCAAACTTCCCGTTATAAATTCGTCATTATCTTTTCTTTGTCCAGCTACTCTTTGAATAAAATCCATTGTTCTAAAATTAACGGCACACAACACTGTATATAGTTAATGCGCCAAGTTAGGTCAGTGCTTTAGTTTTGGAATGGGCGCACTAACCATATACCCATTCTGTTATTTACGGTGTATTTCTTGCAAAACTTCAAAAAAACCAAACACAAGGAAAGGCGATAATTTTTCAAATTTTTTAACATTTATAG
>JALNYF010000104.1 GCA_023229985.1 Bacteroidales bacterium
TGAAAAACCGTACAGCCCGATACCTACGCGCACCATGTCAAATTGCGCTTCCGGGAAACGGGAAATACCCGCTGAATTGGCAATATGTCGCAATATCCGATAATCAAATTGCGAAGTAATAATATCTGTAATTTCTTTAAAAATAGCAATTTGACGTTGTGTAAACGCATCTTCCTGCGGATCTTCGGCAGCTGCAAAATGAGAAAAGACCGAAGCAATCTTTAACTGCGGGTTTTTCTTGATAATAGAAATGGCTTCCTCTATTTCGTGCTGACGAAATCCCAACCGGTGCATTCCCGTATCTATCTTGAGATGTATTTTAAATTCCTTAATATCAGCATGATAACTAAGAACTTTTTCAATTTCTTTTAAAGAATAGAAATTGAAAATCTCGGGTTCCAACCCATAATTAATCATCATTTCAAAACTCTCGGCTTCTGCACCCAACACAATAATGGGCAGATTGATATTTTTCTTCCGCAAGTTCACGCCTTCGTCGGTGTAGGCAACCGCCAAATAGTCAATATTATAATATTGTAATTCATTGATTAATTCCGCATCGCCCAAGCCATAACACATCGCTTTCACCATTGCCACCACTTTCGTCTCCGGTTTTATAAAACTCCGGTAGTAGTTTAAATTATTGACCAACGCGGGCAAGCTGACACTCAGAATCGTGCGGTGCGACTTTAATTGCAAAATCTCCACAATTTTTTCAAAGCGGTAGTGGCGTGCGCCTTTCACCAAAACGGCTTCTTGCTGAAAAGAAATGGTGTCGATAGCTTCCAACAAGGCCGCGGTTTCCTTGAAAAAAAACTGCTTTTTAATGGTAAAAAGATGCTGATTTTTGTAAAAATTCTCCCCAACTGCAATTAATTTGCTGATTCCGTTATCGATTAACAATTGGTTGATTTCCAAGAAGTCGCTTTCACTCATCACTCCGATTTGTGCAAAATCGGACAAAATGACAGTGCGGTTTCGATACCGGATTTGCGATTGCACAAAGCCCAAGGCAATTCGTAAAGAATTGATGTCCAAACTGTAAGTATCATTGATGACAATGCACTGCTTAATGGCTTCTTTCACTTCCATTCGCATACTTACGGGCGTAAGCAAGGATAATTTATGATTGATTTGCTCCGCCGTAAAATTAAGGTGAAGTAACAAAACAACGGCGTGAAGGGCATTTTCGACAGATGCCGCATCCACAAACGGAATAATGAAGTCGCTGTCGTGAATGGTGACGATGGTCTGACGTGTTTCGACAATTTCCTGAGTGATTTGATAATCGGAAACCGGATTTCTGCCCCACGACAATCTTTGTTGATTACGCCAATCAAATTGTTGAAATGCTTTATCAATCAATGGATTATCATTACAATAAATAATACTTTGACAATGGGAAAACAATTGGATTTTTTCGGCTAATTTTTCTTCTTCGTTTTGAAAAAACTGGCTGTGCGCCGCGCCGATATTGGTAAGTATTCCAATAGTCGGACGGATAATACGGGCTAATTGCGCCATTTCTCCTTTTTGAGAGATACCGGCTTCGAAGATGCCCAAATT
The DNA here is from genome assembly GCA_023229985.1 of Bacteroidales bacterium. GTDB lineage: Bacteria > Bacteroidota > Bacteroidia > Bacteroidales > WCHB1-69 > UBA1756. The sequence continues at coordinate 1,567 of JALNYF010000104.1, forward strand.
ATGGTGACGGCTGATTTGCCAGACAGAGTAGGGGACGCCAATTTGGGAATTGTAGCTGTTTGGATTGGCGATCAGGTGATAATTTTCCGATAGCATCGTGCTAAGCCACTCTTTTACAATCGTTTTCCCATTGCTTCCGGTAATGCCGATGATGGGGAAATCAAATTTTTGTCGGTGCGCTGCGGCAATTTCCTGCATAGCCGTGACCGCGTCGATTACCTGGATAAAATTAACCTGCGCGTAGTTTTGATATTTTGCAATTGGTTCTGTGATAATAAATTGACGAACTCCCTTTTGTATCAGTTCCGGAATAAAACGATGTCCGTCTGCTTTTTCGGTTTGAATGGCAAAAAACAGCGTTTTTTGGGGTTGCAGAAGCCGGCGACTATCGAACAGCAATTCGGTAACTATCGCGTCCGCTGCCGGAAGTAAACTGCTTATACTATTGATTTTCTGTAAAATAGAGCCAATTGTTGTCATGATAAATTTACAATTCTAAAGATTCTATGATACTTTTTATTTTGGACGAAAGCTCTTGGCTGACACTGGAAAAGGAATCATCACCGGATAATTCTTTCTTCACTCCAAAATAGAACTTAATTTTCGGTTCTGTGCCGGACGGACGTACCGTTATTTTGCTTCCATCGGCTGTAAAAAACTGCAAAACATCGGATTTGGGCAAAAGAATAGAAAAATTGTTGCCGCTTAATACATCAACTGAAATCTGTTTGAGGTAATCGTTAATTTTTATAACTTTTTCTTTATTAATGAGTTGTGGAGGATTATTTCTGAAGTTATCCATTATTTTTTGAATATCGGCTGCTCCGGATTGTCCTTTCTTGGTAATAGAAAGTAATTCTTCTTTGTAAAACCCGAACTGACGATATATCATTTGGAGCATCTGATACAGCGTTTTTCCTTGATTGGCATAAAAAGCAGCCATTTCTGCAATCATGCAGCAAGAAGAAACGGCGTCTTTGTCACGTACAAAGTCACTTACCAAGTATCCGTAGCTTTCTTCGCCGCCAATAATAAAAGTATGGCTTCCCTCGTATTCTTTAATTTTTTCAGCAATATACTTAAACCCGGTCAGAACATCTTCGCAGATAACGCCGTAATTTTCGGCAATTTCTTTCAGAAGTTCAGTGGTTACGATAGTTTTAACAATAAATTCGTTGCCGCCCAATTTGCCCGTTTCTTTCCATTGGGATAACACGTAATAGATTAAAAGTGAGGCAGTCATGTTGCCATTGAGAAGTTCCATTTTGCCGTTGTTGTTTCTGATGGCAATGCCCACGCGGTCGGCATCGGGGTCGGTGGCAAGTACTAAGTCGGCGTGAACTTCGTCGGCTGTGCGAATGGCAATCTCCATGGCTGATTTTTCTTCGGGGTTGGGAGATTTTACCGTCGGAAAATTACCGTCCGGCGTCTTTTGCTCTTCAACAATAGTAATATTTTGAAATCCAAACATTTGCAGAGCTTGTGGTACTAAAGTAATTCCGGTTCCGTGCAAAGAGGTGTAAACGATTCTCAGCTGATTCTGTGCGTGGACAGCATCCGGATTGAGGGACAATTGGGCTATTTTTTGCAAATAAACCTCATCTACATTTTTCCCTATTATCTTAATATTTCGGTCATTACCTTTCCATCGGATTTGGCTGACCGAGGTAACGGCGTTTACTTCCCGAATAACTGCTTCATCGTGTGGAGAGACCAGCTGTCCGCCGTCATTCCAATAGACTTTGTAGCCGTTGTATTCTTTCGGGTTGTGGGAAGCGGTAATGACGATACCGGCTTGGCAGTGCAAGTGTCGGACGGCAAATGAGAGTACCGGCGTAGGGCGCAGATTATCAAACAAATAGCAAATGATGTCATTGGCTGCCAATATTTCGGCTGCTATTTGGGCAAATTCCTGGCTCCGATTCCTGGAATCAAAAGCGATGGCTACCTGAATGGGTTGGACGGTTGATATCTTCTTTAAATAATTAGATAGTCCCTGTGTGGCAGATCCGACCGTCCAACCCATTCAGGTAGCCATCGCTTTTG
>JALNYF010000051.1 GCA_023229985.1 Bacteroidales bacterium
AAACAGACTTCCCATGATTGGAAATAAGAACTCTTTAAAATGATAATTAGGAAGTCTTCAGTGCTATGATAACTGTCTTTTGTGAAAATAATCAAAATTGGTCCGATTATAAATTCGGAACTAACATTCAGCAAATTGCTCAAAATGAAGGGATTGAATTACCGCATCCCATTTTAGGCGCACTTGTTAATAACAAAGTTCGCGATTTGAGCTATCGAATACACAAACCTTGTCAAATTTCTTTTTTCGACATTACCTCTGATTTCGGAAACGATATGTACAAGCGTTCCCTCTATTTTCTTTTATATAAAGTGGTAAATGAATTATACCCTGAAGCAACATTAAAAATATTGCACTCTATTGCCGGCGGTAAATATTGCGAAATTGACAATTTGTCAGCTCCACTTTCTCAACAACATGTGTCGGTAATTAAAGAAAAAATGCAAGAGTATATTGATGCCGATTTACCCTATAGACGTATTGAATTGCCTACGAATCAGGCACTTAAAGAATATCAAAAACACGGGCTGACAGAAAAAGCCAACCTTTTTAAATATCGGAAACGAATTTATACCAGCATTTATGGTTTGGGCGATACCATCAACTATTATTATGGATTCTTAATCCCGTCCACCGGCTATATTACCATTTTTAATGTGGAATTATATGAAAAGGGATTGCTCCTGAAATTGCCTTCCCAAAGCTACCCCGACTCGCTGAGTCCGACCTATCATCTTCCTAAATTATTCTCTATCTATCAGGAATATAAGAAATGGGCGCTCCAATTAGGCGTTCCTTATGTTACCGAAATGAACGATAAAGTTTTTGCCGGTGAAGTAGGCGATATCATCAAGATTACGGAAGCTTACCACGAAAAGAAATTTGCGCAAATTGCCGATGAAATTTTCGCCCATCCCGATGTGAAAATGGTACTTATCAGCGGTCCTTCGAGCTCCGGCAAAACAACTACTTGCAAACGCTTGTCCATTCAATTAGCTATTTTAGGTTATGATCCCGTTCAAATTTCTGTGGATGACTTTTTTGTAGAAAGAGTCAATACTCCGAAAGATGAAAAGGGAGAATATGACTTTGAATCGATAGATGCCATTGATCTAGAGCTGTTTAATAGTACATTGCTGCAATTAATGGACGGGAATGAAGTGCAACTGCCCACTTTCGATTTTGTGAAAGGGAGCAAAATATGGAACGGAAAGCGCGCGAAAATGAAACCCAAATCGATTCTTATTATTGAAGGAATTCATTGCCTGAATCCAAAACTAACGGAGAAAGTGTCGGACGATTTAAAATATAAAGTTTTTGTTTCGGCTTTGACTTCCATCTCCATTGATTCCCAAAACCCGATTCCAACGACAGATAATCGTTTGATTAGAAGAATGATACGTGATTATCAATATCGGGGTTATTCGGCATTGGATACATTACGAAGATGGCATAGTGTCCGAAATGGTGAGAATAAAAATATTTTTCCTTATCAGGAAAATGCAGACGTAATGTTCAATACTGCACTGATTTATGAGTTGGGAATTCTAAAACCATACGCGCTGCCCATCTTGCGCGATGTTCCGGAAACGGAACCCGAGTACGCCGAGGCAAGGCGTTTACTGAAATTCCTCTCTTATTTTAAAACCATCTCAAACAACGTTATTCCGGGAACTTCCATCTTAAGAGAGTTCGTAGGCGGTAGCCAATTTCATTATTAATATTGTAACATGATTACCCTTCATCATTACCAAGATATTTTTCAATTGGTATCTCAGAAAAAAAGCAATGAGATAATTACCGTTTTAGGTCCGACGGCAACCGGCAAAACGAAATTGGCGGTTCGACTTGCCCGTGATTTGAACGGAGAAATTATTAGTGCCGATTCGCGTCAGGTTTACAGAGGTATGGATATTGGTACCGGAAAAGATTTGTCGGATTATACGCTTGACGGGCAAACCATTCCGTGCCATTTGACCGATATCGCCGAACCCGGGACAGAATATAATGTTGCTCAATTTCAAGTAGCTGCTTACCAAGCAATAAAAGAGATTCGGGGTAGGGGAAGAGAGGTGATTTTGTGCGGGGGCAGCGGAATGTACATTGAAGCACTCTTGAAAGGCTATCGTCTCTCTCCCATCACTCGCGATGAGGAAGTTTTTGCTCAATTAAATGCAAAAACGGATGAGGAATTGACAGATATTCTCGCTTCTTTCGGACCGTTGCACAATCACACCGATACTTGCGAAAGAGAAAGATTGCTCAAAGCCGTTGAAATTGAACTATATTACCAAAAACATCCGGAATGGCGTGAATTGTCGCAACCTACTCCTTCGCTCATTATTGGGATTGCCGGCGACCGTGACAAAATTCGCGCAAAAATTACTTCCCGTTTGAAAGAACGTTTGGAACATGGAATGATAGAAGAAGTTCAAAATTTGATTGCGGCAGGGGCAAACCCTTCTCAGTTGATTAAGTATGGACTTGAATATAAATATGTTACACTTTATTTACAAGGTGTTTTGGATTGGAATACCATGTTCGAGAAATTGAATATTGCCATTCATCAATTTTCTAAACGGCAAATGACATGGTACCGCAGAATGGAACGCAATGGCATGAAAATTAATTGGGTAGAGGTTGGCTTTTGAGATATTTAAGGCATACTTGTAAAAGTCAAAAAAAAATATAAAATATATTTTTAATATTTACAAATTAATGTAAATTTGCCGCTTGAAAAATAATTAAGCGATGAATGAAAAATTGATGCAAATTTCGGGGTCTCCACATATTCATGGAGGCGATTCTGTAAAGAAAATCATGTGGGCAGTAGTGATAGCATTGCTACCGGCTTTTTTAGTCTCCGTATTCTATTTCGGTCTTCCTGTAATTATCTTAACTGTCGTATCTGTAGCAAGTTGCGTCGTTTTTGAATACTTGATACAGCGTTTTATGCTCAAAAAACCATGTAGCATTTATGATGGGTCTGCGGTGATTACCGGCCTGTTATTGGCTTTTAATGTTCCGGCAAATTTACCCATTCCTTTAATAATCATCGGGGCATTAGTGGCAATTGGAATTGCGAAAATGGCATTTGGCGGCTTGGGAAACAACCTGTTCAACCCCGCCATTACGGCCCGTATTTTTCTACTTGTCTCCTTCCCGGTGCAAATGACCACATGGCCTGTTGCTCGCCCCATCTGGAAATTGGGTGCTGACGTAGTTACCGGTCCGACGCCTCTCGGTATTCTGAAAGAAGCACCGGATAATGTTGCCGTTGATTCATTGATGCAAAACGGTCATTATGTTACGTCCGACCAAGTGATGCATCACATTCCTGACAATATTGATATGTTGCTCGGACAAATGGGCGGCAGCTTTGGTGAGGTATCCGCCATCGCTATCTTAATTGGTGCCATCTTCTTGCTGATACGTAAAGTAATCACTTGGCATATTCCGGTCTCATTCCTTTTAACTGCTTTCATCTTTGGAGGTATCTTTTGGTTAGTGGAACCAACGCAGTTTGCCAATCCTCTTTTCCATCTTTTGACCGGTGGTTTAATGCTGGGTGCTTGTTTTATGGCTACCGACATGGTCACTTCGCCTACCTCGCCTCGGGGAATGGTGGTCTTTGGTGTCGGGTGCGGCTTGCTGACCATTATTATCCGTTTATTTGGAGCTTATCCCGAAGGGGTTTCTTTTGCCATTCTGATTATGAATGCCTTGGTGCCACTCATTGATAAAGCTTTCAAACCGAAAGCATTTGGAGTCTAAATTTATTAGAAAACAAAAATTAAAAATATATTATGGCTAAAAAAGAATCAAACCTCCGCAATATGATTTTTTCGCTAACGCTCATTGTCCTTGTAGCGTCCGCAGCGTTGGCAGGAGTTTATGTCATTACAAAACCATCGATTGACGGACAACAAGTTGCCAAAACACAAGAAGCAATTAAAGCCGTATTACCCGGATTCTCAGGCAAAACAGAACGTGTTGCGATTAAATTACCGAACGATGCCGATTCCGTTTTTGTCAATTTGGCATATCAAGACGGAGAATTGTTCGGTGGTGCCGTTCAAACATACACCGATAAGGCTTTTAAGTCATATTTTAGTTTGATGGTAGGCTTTGATGCTGCCGGAAACATATTGGAAACCGAAGTGATTAAAATGGAAGAAACCCCCGGCTTAGGCGACAAAATCGATAAATCAAAATCCAATTTTTCGGAGCAGTTTGTGAAAATGTGTCCGGCAAATAATGAGTTTAATTTAAAAGTAAAAAAAGATGGCGGAACCGTAGATGCTATCACAGCAGCCACGATTTCTTCCCGTGCTTATTGTGATGCCGTTAATCGTGCCGCAGAAGCTTTTGATATCGTAACAAAGAAAGGAGCTAATAATGAGTAAAGTACGAATCCTAACGAAAGGTTTATTGAAAGAAAATCCTACTCTCGTTCTTATATTGGGGATGTGTCCGTCGTTGGCAGTGACCACTTCCGCCATGAATGGCTTAGGAATGGGGTTGGCAACCACTTTCGTGTTGCTGATGTCAAATCTCCTGATATCTTCTTTAAAGAACTTTATCCCCGATTCTGTGCGAATTCCTGCCTTTATTGTTATTATTGCCACTTTTGTTTCTATTGTAGATCTATTAATGCAAAGCTATCTACCGGCATTATCCGACAGCTTGGGACTTTTCATTAAGTTGATTGTCGTTAACTGTATTGTACTGGGGCGTGCCGAAGCTTTCGCCAGCAAAAACTCAGTCTTCGATTCCATGCTCGATGGTTTGGGAATGGGATTAGGTTTTACGCTGTCGTTGACACTGATTGGCATTATTCGCGAATTGTTGGGCAGCGGTGCCATTTTTGGACATACACTGATTAGCGGAGACGGAATTTTGATTTTCGTGTTGGCACCCGGTGCATTTATTGTGTTGGGCTTCCTGATAGCTTTGGTTCGCTATTTACAACGTAAAAAAAATTAATAATTTAAAAATACAACTACTATGGAATATGTATTAATGATTATTGGATGTATTTTTGTCAATAATATCGTTCTGGCTCAATTTTTGGGAATATGTCCCTTCTTGGGCGTTTCTAACAAAATCAACACCTCATTCGGAATGGGGGTCGCAGTTATTTTTGTTATGACACTCGCTACCTTAGTTACTTCCCTGATTCAAAATTATGTCCTCATACCAATGGATTTAACCTTCTTAAAAACAATTACTTTTATTCTTGTTATCGCTGCATTGGTACAAATGGTCGAAATTGTCCTGAAAAAAACAAGTCCCTCTTTATATCAAGCCTTAGGAATTTTTCTTCCTTTAATTACCACCAATTGCGCCGTATTAGGGGTTGCCATTGCAGTTACCGAAAAAGCAGGATTTACTATCTTGGACAGCGTAGTCTATACCGCTGCTACCGCTATCGGTTTTACATTAGCCATTGTTATTTTTGCCGGATTGCGCGAACAAATGGACTTGGTTAAAATCCCCAAAGGAATGCAAGGCGTTCCCATTTCTCTAATTACTGCCGGAATCCTCGCGATGGCTTTTATGGGGTTCTCCAATTTGGTTCCTTCTTTTTAATTTTTATATGTTATGAAACGTTTTGCCCTTTTGTCCCTGATCGTTTTATCAAGTTTGTTCTCCTTTTCACAAAAAAATGTAGTGCCTTTACCGGCAGACAGTGGTATGGCAACTACCGGAAACTATTTCTATTATGCCCTGCCTAAAACTGCTTTTAAAGTTGATGTAGTCGTCAATAAAACTACACAAATGAAAGGTTATTATGGAGAATATGCGGAAAAATTGCTCGGACTAACCAATATTATTAAACAGAATAAAACATATTTTGAACTGAAAAGTGTGCATATTGAGTCGATCATTTTGCCAGATGAAAATTTCCAATATGCCGTTGAACTTTCTAATTGTCAAGTGAAAAATGGGGCATTAGCGCAAATTTATGCGTATCGCGACAGCCTGTCACAGCAAGTAACGGAAAGTTCCTACACGGTGCAGACAACAGCCATCCCCGACTTTTTTCGCTATTATTCCGATTTATCCTACATGGACAAGGAAAATAGTTATGTGGAAACGCAAATTATTGATGGTGTTGTGCGACAAGTGCCGGCTACGACTACTCAAAAAGTGACCAAAACCGATGAACAAAAAGCATTGCAAGCCGCCGACTTCATCGCTAAAATCCGCGATGACCGCTACGCCATTTTGACCGGAGAACAGGAAGTCGCCTATTCTAAAGAAGCGATAGAAGAATTGGTGAATCAGCTCAATAACTTAGAAAAAAATTATATTCAACTTTTTACAGGTTTTACTATTAATGATGAAATACACTATTCGTGGGTCGTTTCTCCTTTAGATACATCAGACTTGAGGCTCTCTCTGTTTTCCGTTTCTGAAAAATCAGGTTTTTCTACATGTACGAAATCCGCGAAAGACGACGAAAATTACTATTTAAACATAAAACCTCAGTTTTCTTATCAGAAATGTCAAGATTTCGCAGCTGAAAGAAAAAGTTTGAAAAAGTACAAAGATAATAATGGCTATCGTATTCGTCAGGCTGTTCCGTGTTCTGTTTCAATTGAACAAGGAAAAAACACCATTTTTAATTCGGGAATTTACTCCATTTATCAGTTCGGGAAAATTGAAACCCTCCCCATTCGGCAAGATAATTGGGACATTTGTAAATATATGATAATTTTTTAATGATGAAAGTAATTAATAATTCTGTTTATTGTGTTGTATTGGTGATTATTCTGTTGCTAACTTCGTGTGGCAATGGTGAAAAGAAAACCGAGGAATTGTCGTTAACCGATAGAATGACTGAACTTGCACAAAAGTATGTAAAACAGGAATTGGAAAAACAGATGAACATTACCGGATTGGATTCGATTCGGGTAGTAAAAATCGACACCGTTGATAAATATGAATATATCTGTGTTGTGCAAGATATACTGCCTAAAATGAGAACAGATGCCATGATGAATTATCAAGTTGCATTAGAGCAATCGGACAGTGCCAAAATGAAAGAATTGGAAATTGAAATAGATGAAATGGAACAAGTTACGAATTTTTACGAGGAAACTAAATCTAATACATCGGAAAAGGACAAAACCTTGTTTTTGTACCTGATTACTGCCAATTATTATGCAAAAAGCGGAATCGATTCATTCTATTTCTTCGTAACACCTGATTATAAAATATATATTTTAGACCCGTTTGATACATCTCTTTTAGAAAAATAGCTCACGATTTCCCGTTGTTCGCTGATTTGTCATCTTTTTTGTTATTATTTGTATTTTTTTGCTTTTATACCTTGACAAACGCTTTTTGAAGTTGTATTTTTGCGCACTCAAAAATAATAGAATGAAATTATCACAATTTAAGTATCATTTGCCTCAAGAAATGGTAGCGTTGCACCCGACAAAAGAACGCGATCAGGCAAAATTAATGGTTTTAAACCGTAAAAATCAAACAATTGAACATAAAATTTTCAAGGATATTCTTGATTATTTTGACGAAGGCGATTTGTTTGTGACGAACAATACAAAAGTTTTTCCCTCTTTATTGTATGGCGAAAAAGAGAAAACAGGTGCCAAAATTCGAGTTTCCTTGTTGCGCGAATTGGACGAAGAAAGCCGTTTGTGGGACGTTTTGGTTGACCCTGCCCGAAAAATCCGTATCGGAAACAAGTTATACTTTGGCGATAATGGCGACTTGGTAGCAGAAGTGATTGATAATACCACTTCGCGTGGCAGAACACTTCGCTTTTTATTTGATGATAATCATGATGCCTTTAAGTTGAAATTACGCGAGTTAGGCTCAACCCCGATTCCGGAAGACATTCAGCGCCTGCGCGAAATTATGCCCGAAGATGAAGAAGATTATCAGACCATTTATGCTAAAAATGAAGGTGCCGTTGCCGCTCCTACTGCCGGCTTCCACTTTAGCCGCGAATTAATGAAAAGATTGGAACTGAAAGGTGTTGAGTTCGCCGAACTCACTTTACACGCCGGTTTGGGGAACTTCAGAGATATTGATGTAGAAGACCTGACCAAACATAAAACAGATTCCGAATCGATGTTCATTACTGAGGAATGCTGCCAGAAAATTAATGATACCAAAGACCGACATCATCGCGTGGTGGCTGTCGGAACCACGACCATGAAAGCATTAGAGTCTTCGACTTATACAAACGGACACGTGAAACCCTACGAAGGTTGGACTAACAAATTTATCTTTCCTCCTTACTCTTTCTTGGTTTCGGACGCTATGGTTACCAATTTCCACGCTTCGCAAAGTCCGATGTTAATGATGGTTGCCGCTTTTGGCGGTTACGACTTAGTTATGAAAGCATATAAAGAAGCTCTCGCCAATAACTATCGCTTTTTGACCTTTGGAGATGCCATGCTGATTATTTAATTCAGCTACTTGTTATCTGTTGAATGAATCTCTTTTTCCAATGAATCATACCATAATTCGCCGTATTTCCGAATTAACGGTTCTTTGAGGAATTTGTAGAGGGGAATTCCCACTTCTTTCCCTTTTTGGCAAGCACTATCGCAAACCAACCAGCGATGGTAATTTAAAGCATCATAATCCGGTAATTTCTTGATTCTGATAGGATAAAGGTGACATGAAATAGGCTTTTGAAAAGCGATTTCATGGTTTAAAAAGGCTTTTTCAATCGCACACTTGGCAATGCCCTCTTCGTAATATACAAAAGCGCAGGCTTCGTCTTCCAACAACGGGGTGACAAAATCACCGACGGGGTCATAGTCAAAAGTGCCGTTTTTATCGACTAATGCTATGCCCTCGTCGGTCATATATTTTTTAAAAATAGGATAATTATCTTCCAAATCTCCGATTTCGTCCGGCTCAATAGGTGCACCTAAATCCCCTTCAATGCAACACATGCCGCCGCATTGAGCCAAATCACAACAGAACGAATCGGTGATTAATTCTTCCGATACCAATACGTTTCCGACAATCAGCATACGATTATCCGAGGCGTTTTAATTGAACGGTGAAGTGTCGCATAAGTTCGGCTTCCCAAGTAATTTCCAAACCACGGGTAATGGTTTCGCGACGGTCATAAACATTTTTCAGAGCCACGGCGATAACGTCCATGTGATTGTTGGTATAAACGCGACGCGGGATGCAGAGACGGAGCAAATCCAAACCGTTGAAGCGATTTTGACGTGTTACTGGGTCACGGTCTGCCAAAAGATAACCGATTTCGCAAGCGCGGATGCCGGCTTCAAGGTACAATTCGCAAGTCAGCGTTTGAGCAGGGAACTCCTCTTTCGGAACGTGGGTCAACACGCTATCGGCATCAACAAAAATGGCATGACCACCGGCAGGACGTTGGTAAGGAATACCGAATTCATCCAATCGTTGTGCCAAATATTCCACTTGTTTGATACGGGTTTGCAGCATGTCAAATTCCGTGTTTTCGTCCAAACCAACTGCCAAAGCGTTCATATCGCGTCCGTTCATTCCGCCGTAAGTCAAATAGCCTTCAAAAGGAATGCAGAAAGCCTTGCAACCGTCAAACCATTCTTGTTTGTTGGTGGCAATGAAACCGCCCATATTCACTAAACCATCTTTTTTGGCACTCATCGTCATGCAATCGGCATAAGAGAACATCTCTTTGGCAATTTCTTTAATGGTTTTATTTTCGTAACCTTTTTCACGGGTTTTGATAAAATAGGCATTTTCGGCAAAACGGGCGGAATCCATCACTACAGGAACGCCGTATTTATGACATAATGCGCTGATTTCTTTAATATTAGCCATTGATACCGGCTGTCCACCTACGGTGTTGTTGGTTACGGTCAGGACGATAAATGGTACATTTCCTCTGTTTTCTTCTAGGATTTTTTCCAATTTTTTAGGGTCTGCATTGCCTTTGAAAGGAATTTCCAATTGCGTATCTTTGGCTTCGTCAATCGTGATGTCAATAGCGAAAGCTTTACGGGATTCAATGTGACCTTTCGTAGTATCGAAGTGGGCGTTGCCAGGGATAATGTTTCCGGGTTTAACCAAATAGGAGAAGAGAACGTTTTCGGCTGCGCGTCCTTGGTGAGTGGGAATAACAAAATTGAAGCCTGTGATCTGCGTCACGGCATCTTTGAATTTAAAGAACGAATTCGCGCCGGCGTAGCTTTCGTCTCCCAGCATCATGGCAGACCATTGACGGTCGCTCATGGCGCCGGTACCGGAATCCGTACATAAGTCGATATATACTTGTTCTGCCTTTAACATAAAGATATTGTTATGGGCTTCTTTTAACCATTGTTCACGCTCTGCACGTGTACTTTTGTGGATGGGTTCCACCATTTTAATTTTCCAAGATTCTGCGAAAGGTAATTCCATAATATTGTTTATTAATTATAATTTATTTTTTTGATTTATCAGGCTGATTATTAGATAGTTGTACAGCATCTTTATCTTTTTGAAGCAATGTCATGCACTTAGGGCAGCTTCTGCACACCACCGTATTAGCATCTGCTACAATGATTTTTACTTCTTTTCCATCTTCTCCATAAAATTTCCATTCGCCCGTGCAACAACCGGTTTGGTCATAATGACCTAACTGGGCAAGTTGTCCGTTTTCGTAATACACTTTTTCTTCGCCGACAGAAATCCCCAAGCGATAATTGGCAATGACTTGTAATTTGCCGTTTCTGTGGTAGGCTTTCCAAACGCCGTCGCGCAGACTGTCGTTTCTGATACTGCCTTCTATGTACTTTTGTTTCAGTCCGTTACTCTGTGTTACGTCGTTATCGAAATAAAATACTTTTCGGATCAGTTCATCGGTAACGTTGCCATTTTCGTCCACGCGATAGAAGTTTACTTCGTTGGGTGCGCCGCTGGGGTAGGTAGATTCCACTTTGCGACCCGCAATGGTATCATCGGGGTCAATGACGCGCACGGTATCTTTTAAGTTCTTTTGGTCGTTGTTATGGTTGCAGGCAACTGAAAAAAAGATAATTATTGCCAAAAGTGAGATAGAAATGAGTCTGGTTTTCATTAATTATTTTCTTTGTTTTTAAACGGTTTATTCAGTTCAAACAGAACTTCTTCCGTAATGTCTTTGGTTGGATCTTTATAAATCATGAAAGGAACATCTTTTTGATAGGTAAGGATATACGATGCGTTTCTTTTTTGATTGATTCGAGCAGCAACATTTTTAACAGAATCAAGCATTCGGTTGTTGGCCTCATATTGACGATTACTGAGGTCTTCAATGGCTTGTTGATAATCGGCTTCTAACTTTTGTGATTCGGCTTCCAGTTGTGAGCTTGTGTTCTGAACTTGTGTTTCGGTTAAGATACCTGCCTGATAATTTTTTTGGAATTGAGCATATTTTTGTTGAAAAGCACTCTGACGCGCACTGAAAGCTGCCTGTTGTTTATTCTGTTCGGCTTCCAATTCAGCTTTGAGTTGCTCCATCAGCAAATAGTTGGCATTGATGGAATCTACGTCAATATATAATACTTCGCCGGTACCGGGCTTATTCGAACAAGGAGTCGGGACGAATGCTTCTGTTGCCTCTGATTTGTTGCTTCCCCAAAAGTGCAGAATAAACAACGCAACCACTGCAAGGAGCAGTATTCCCATTAAAATCCAAGTCCCACATTGACAGAAAGAATGTGTGTGGTTACACTTTTTCGGAGTGTTTTCACACGTATCAGAATTTTCTTGATCCTTTTTGATAAAAATGTTCTCTTCCTGCCACCTGTTTTGGTCGGTAATATTTGTACCGTTTTCATTGTTTAAATTCTCTTCCATTCTTCTTCGTTTTTTTTGTATGTTATTGTATTTCTGAAATTTATACTTATCTTTTGGAATAATTGATTCCCCCAAAAATAATCGTGCAAATATAACTATTTTTTTGAATGAGTGTTCACTGAGAAATGAATTTTTTTATTAATTCCTGTCCTGTAAAAGTGTAGTTTTGCGTCAATCATGCCATCTTCCGCAATTTATCCTTGCAATTCGCCACTCCGCAGGCGCGTCGGAAAAGTTCCGATGAGGAGTGATTTTTTGATTTTTATCAAAAATTTCGCACTTTTTTATGATAATATTTTTATTTACTATTTGGGCGTGTCGGCTACGCCGCCGGCGCCCGGCTGCAAGTCCGCAGCCGCCGGTCGTGTGCTCGCAACGGTGCCAAAGGAGCTCCCTTCGGTCGCTCTTTGGCACCGGCGGCACATCGTCCGCCGGCTTTGCGGGCTTTCCGCCTCAGCGCCTCACGCCGCGGGGGGAACGTGCACCCCGCTTAGCCCGCCAATCACATCAGCTTGAACATCACTTACATCCCTATGTCACACGGTTTTATGTATCTGTTTGCCATTATTGACGTGGATTCCCGCTATGTGGTCAGTTGGAGTTTGAGTAACACGATGTGGCTGAATGTGTTGCTCTGTCATCGCCGATGCCATCACTACGCCCGGAAAACTAGAAATTATCAATAGTGACCAAGGCACTCCATTCACTTCAAATGAATATATCAATTGATTGATAATCAATGACATAAAAATTGGCATGGAGGTCGTGAACCTGCTTTGGAGGAGATCTTCATTGAACGATTGGGCGGATTGTATAACAGGAATATCTATATCCGCGTTGAAAAATAAAAAAAATGCAACAAAAGTATTAAATGTATGAAATTAAAATGTAATTTTGCACTGTTTAACCAGCAAGGACGAATCGCTATCACTTTGAATAACAATGGTCTGAAGAATGGGACGCACTATAAATGTTCTATCTTTGTTGGGTCAATAAAACGTTAGTGGTAACTTATGACAGTCCGAGAAAGCAGTATATGAAGCAAATATTTTTACATATCATTCTTCTATTCAGTGCGTCTGTATATGGACAGACGAACAAGAATGATTATAAATATAAAAGTTACGACAGTATTGTTATGCAGACTTTTGACGACTACACACATCAACTTGACCTCAATACAGCTAAAAATCTCGACACTATAATCATAACAGGACAAGCAACCATAAAAGCGGAAGATGCAAAAGAACTTCATCAAATAATCAGACAAAAAGACTCCTATGGAGAAAGTCAAGCAATGACCCCAGTCTATGATTTGAAGATAATATTTTACAAGAATGGGAAAGTAAAGGAAGAAGTACAAATCAGTTTATGGACGAACAACCTTATCTCGACTTTTCCATTGAAAGTTCAACGACAAGGAGAGTGTATGTGCAGTGGAAACGGAGGATATTGCTGTACCGAAGGAGGAATAAGTATGAGATTTAAAAAATATTTGCTAGACCTATTGGATAAATATAATTTACCTACTGACAGAGAAGAAATTTTAAACTTTGGACAATGAAGGCAGCCACGAACAGGCGTTTGGCTCAATGGCGGGTGAAGTGGTAAATTGAACATTCTAACTCGCACCAACTTTTATGTTGTATTGATAGTTTTGTGCTCCGAAATCAGCCACAACACCAAGCCGCAAAACGTTGGCGTTTATTGTAAAAACCGTACGCACAGAAAGATAATTACTAAATGAAAGAATATGAAACTTATTAATCCGGATAAAATAATCGCATTACTATTTTTTGCATTGACAGTTTTATTTTTGGTTGTATCTATGATAGATCAAACCTTCTTTGAATGGGTTTTTGATAGACACCACAATCAATGGAGTTGGTATATAAGACCAATTTTTTTAATACCATTTTGTTTTTTTGCATATAAGCGAAGCTGGACAGGGATTTCGATCACTGTATTCTGCCTTTTTACAAGTATGTTCTGGTTTAATAGACCAGAAGTAGTAAGCGACAACGTTAAGACATTTATGCAGTTTGAAAAAGACTGGCTATATGGAGAATGGAATTATAAAAAAGTAATCTTAATAACTACGGTTCCAATCTCATTTTTTGCATTAGGACTTGCTTTCTGGAAACGTAGTCTAATTATGGGACTCGGTGTGATAGTATTGATGGCAACAGGAAAGATAGTTTGGAGTATTCAAAACGCAGGAGAATCAGGCAAGTCTATTATTATTCCTGCAATACTTGGATTACTAATTTGCAGTGGACTAATTTATTATGGATTTAGAAAACTTGAACAAAAAAAACAACAAAACGATAACAAGCGTTAAAGTTATTTGCCGGTGCAGTATGCCTTTGAGTGGCACAGCTCGTATCAAAAGTAGTTGTCACTTGATAGGAAACTGCTTCGAAATCGGCAACTAAACATACCTCTGTCCGTTGGGTGCTATGCAAGACAGAATTTCTGATATCAACAAAGCGTGAATATAAAAATAACATAAATGGACTCAGATTTATTCTCATTTCCGATTGGATACCATTGTTTTCATAAAAAGCAACTCTTTAATTATCAACTTAACAGATGGCACTCATTAGGGTATTTATCATGTGATGACTTGAAAACAGCAGGGAAAAAAATCAAAAAATTCGATGAATGGAAACCAGTAATGATAGAGCAGGCCGATAGCAAATTGAAATCCGGAAAATATATTGAAGCTGCTTTTTTTTATCGTGCTGCCGAATTTTATACACTATATGGAAAAGATAGTAAGGAAGAGCTTTACGATAAGTTTGTTGATTTGTTTTATTCCCACATGCCAATTGAGGGGGTGCAGCTTGATACAGTGCCATACAACGAATCATCCCTCCATGTTTTGAAGATGTCTGAAAAGACCGAAATTAAAAAAGGTACAATTATTCTGCACTTTGGCTTTGATTCATTTATTGAGGAATTTTATTCAATAGCTTGGTATTTCACAATTCACGGATACGAAGTAATAGCATTCGATGGTCAGGGACAAGGGAAGACCATTAAAAAGTATAATATTCCTTTCGACTTTGCATGGGAAAAACCGGTAAAGGCTATTCTGGACTTTTACAAAATTTCTGAAGCTGCTTTAATAGGGATGTCTCTTGGCGGATGGTTGTGTTTAAGGGCTGCCGCTTTTGAACCCCGAATTAAATTGGTGATTTCTTCAGGTGGTGCGTATGATTATTATAAAATTCCGCCTGCAGTAGCCCGTTGGCTTATGGATTTCTTTAAAAAATACATGAGAGAGGGCTCAAATAAAGTTGCACTGAAAGGAATTGAAAAAGGAGGTATGGAAGCTTGGAGAAACAGCAATATTATGTACATTACCAAAATTAACATTCCAATGGATGCATTTGAATACGCATGGCAGATGAATGGCAAGAATTTACATACAGATAAAATTAGGCAAGATGTAATGGTGATTACTGGTAAAGATGACCATTTTATTCCGTTTAAACTGCATACGCCTATGATAAAATCATTGTCGAATGCTAAATCCGTTACAGATATTGTATTTACAAAAAAAGACCATGCAAGTAATCATTGTTCGATAGGAAATATAAAACTTAGTCTGGATACAATGATAAATTGGCTTGATGAGAAAATAAAAGAAAAATAATGCACGAACGCACAACACGCGGTATAGCCAATAAGGGTATAATGCTCCCCCCAATTTAAGCCAACGGGTAAAGTGGCTATCTTTGCACAAAATTTAAAATAATAAACAATTCAAAGAAGACAAGCCGTCGTAAATATACGGCAGAGTAGAAGGCATAAGTTGTCTTGGAGGAAGTGCAAGAACGTCAAACGGTTTTATGTATCTGTTTGCCATTATTGACGTGGATTCCCGCTATGTAGTCAGTTGGAGTTTGAGTAACACGATGTGGCTGAATGTGTTGCTCTGTCATCGCCGATGCCATCACTACGCCCGGGAAACTAGAAATTATCAATAGTGACCAAGGCACTCCATTCACTTCAAATGAATATATCAATTGATTGATAATCAATGACATAAAAATTGGCATGGAGGTCG
>JALNYF010000105.1 GCA_023229985.1 Bacteroidales bacterium
CGTAGCTACAACACCGTCAGAATTAACTGCTATCGGCTTCACTTTCTCCGATAACTGTACCGCTAACAATGACTTGACTGTTGAGGTCGTTGCGGATACCACCGGAAATTGCCCCATGGTATTGACTCGTTCTTATAACGTAGTAGATGAATGTGGTAATGAAAGTACTGCCGCCATTCACGAAATTTTAATTTTCGATTCCGTGGCACCGGTTATCAACGGTTTCATTGCGGACATCTTTGTTGATGGCTGCGATACCACTGTTTTGCGCAATCACCCGATTGCAACGACTGCGGCGGAACTGCTCGCGTTAGATGCCATCAGCATTACCGAACTTTGTACGCAAACCGCTAATTTGATTGTTCATAGTCAGGAAGATACCACCGGAAATTGCCCCATTCAGGTAACCAGAACTTACAATGTGGAAGATGAGTGTGGAAATATCAGTAATGATATCACTCAAATCATTTATATACAAGATGTTACGGCACCGACCTTTACCGGTGTGGTTACGGAGCAATTGCTGACTTCTACGAATTGCGTCTTTGTAGCACCTGATTTGTCGCAACTTGTTAATAATGTAACGGTTGATAATTGCACGTCTGCCGCCGACCTGACCTTTACGCAGGTGCCGGCAATTGGGGATGTGATTACGCAGAATACGCAGATTGTGGTTACAGTCGCCGATGAGTGTGGCAATCAATCTCAAATGATTGTGGATATTCGCATTCCCGAAACATTGACACTTTCGATTGGAGCCTCCGATGTTACCTATTGTGAGTGGGATACAATTTCTCTGATAGCACTTCCTTTGGGTGGTACGCCAGCATTTACATATAATTGGACTCCACCAACCGGTTTGGACATTACAACAGATTCTATTGTAAATGTATATACAATTAATCAAAATTATGACTATCAATTGCAAATAACCGACGCCAATGGCTGTGTGGCGGATGCTTCTTTCACCTTGCCAGAACCAAGTCATATTCAGGTTACTTTAACAGAACAAGTGCCCATCACCTGCTTTGGATCTGCCGATGGCGAAATTTTAGCAACTCCTGCAAACGGCATTCCTGCTTATACTTATGCATGGAACAACGGACAAACAACACCGGTGGCGTCCGACTTAGTGGCTGGCAATTATTCCGTTACCGTTACTGATGATTATGGCTGTACGGCAACTGCCGACTTCGATTTGCTGCAACCAACCGAATTGACGGCAACTACTGCCAATATTACACCCGTACTTTGCTCCGGCGATGCCAATGGAAGTGCAACCGTTACTCCTACCGGCGGCACAACTCCTTATACCGTCAGCATTGATAATAACACCACATTGTACCCTGTGGCTGCTGGTGATACGTTCGACTTCTCCAACCTCACTGCCGGCAATTATCTCATTTCTGTCTTAGATGCTAACCTGTGCAGTTTTCAAATTTCATTCAACATCACTACTCCGAACTTATTGGCTCTTACTGAAGTTACCGTTACCATGCCGACTTGCAATCAAGCCTCTGACGGAATTATTGTCGTAGATGTTGCCGGTGGTACCGCCCCATTTACCCTTTCTATGGATGGAAATGTGGTTGCAAATGTGCAAAATGTTGGAAACCAACAAATTAACAATATATCTGCCGGTATTTATCAGTTTGATGTTGTAGATGCCAATGGCTGTACGGCACAACTGACCGTGACAATGAACGAACCGGAACCAATCGTTTTGCAGACTGTTGCAATTACAAATGTATCTTGCAACGGCGCGAGCGATGCAACGGTGGAAGTAGCACTCACCGGTGGTACCACTCCTTATACGTTGTGGATTGATAACAACATGCAAACAACCACTATTGATGCCATTCAAAATGTGACTTTCACCAACCTGCCTGCCGGAACACATACCGTTACGGTTCAAGATGTGAACGGTTGTACCGCGACCTTAGATGTGCAAGTTACGGAACCTACCGTTCTTGCCGTTACTTCCGCTAATGTTGTTGATGTTCTTTGCTTTGGCGATGCCAACGGCGAAGTGACCATCACGCCGACCGGTGGCACAGCTCCTTATACTGTTGTAGTTGATATTCAGACCGTTACGATTAATGCTGGTGATGACAACGTTTTCACGGGACTGACCGCCAATACCTATACGGCATTTGTTACCGATGCTCAAGGTTGCCAAGCACAAATTGACTTTGTGATTAATTCGCCGCAACAACTTACATTGCAAGAATTTGCTGTTGCATCGCCACTTTGCTATCAAGGAACTGATGGTAGTATTACCGTGGCAGTTGCCGGCGGTATTGCTCCTTATGACGTTTCCATCAATGGAAATGCGGTGGCAGTACTCAACGCAGCCGGAAATCAACTGATATCGAATTTATCACAAGGAACTTATCAAATTGATGTGGTGGATGCCAACGGCTGTGCAATTAACATTTCTTCTACCGTTACCGAGCCTGCCGAATTAATACTGAACGAAGTAGTCGTTACCGACATTACTTGTAACGGGGGTAACGACGGAACCGCCACTGTTTCCTTAACCGGCGGAACTGCCGCTTTCAATTTGTTTATTGACAATAACCTGCAACCCGTTACTTTACCCGATGCCACGCAAACCGCTCAATTCATCAACTTGTTGGCAGGACAGCATACCGTTACCGTTACCGATGCCAATAATTGCACGGCTACTCTTACGGTTACCATTCAGGAACCGGCTGCTGTGTCCGCCACTGTCGATAGTTTGTCTGCTGTGCTTTGCTTTGGCGATAGCACCGGTATTGCATATATTGACATCACCGGCGGTATTTCTCCGTATAACATTGTGATTGACCCGTCATTGAATCCGTTCCTGCTTGATACTGCCGGACATTATACATTTATGGGATTGTGGGCAAATGCTTATAATGCCGTTATCACCGATGCCAATGGCTGTCAGGGAAATGTACAATTTACTATTAATCAACCCGATACATTAGTTGCCGATGCCAACGTGACGTCTCATGTTTCTTGTTTTGGCGGCAACGACGGTGAAATTGAGGTGGTTACAACAGGTGGTTCACTTCCTTATTATTACAATTGGCAGATAAGACCGCAAAACGATTCCATTTTTGAAGATGCTTCAGCCGGGGATTATGTGGTTTACGTGACGGATGCCAATGGTTGTGCAGCTTCGGATTCGGCAACCGTAACCGAACCGCAACTCTTGGAATTGAACCTGTTGAGTGTTACGCCAAGTTGCAACGGACAGCCTACCGGTGTGATTGAGGTGGAGGGCGTTGGCGGAACTCCGGTTTATGATTTTCAATGGAGCAATGGAGCTATTACCGATTCGGTGGATAACCTCTCTGTTGGCTTCTATTCCGTTACGGTGACCGATCAAAATGGCTGCCGCGACACGATGGAAATTGAAATGCCGTTCCATGAAATTCCGAATCTCTCGGTTGTCACTACCGATGCCTTCTGCGATAGAAACGATGGTACTGCCTCTGTTTTAGGCGATAGCCTTAATATTTATACCTATTCATGGTCATCGGCTTATAATCCGAATGCTTCTGTCAATGACCAGTTGTTTGCCGGCGACT
>JALNYF010000106.1 GCA_023229985.1 Bacteroidales bacterium
ATCAAATCTGAAAAATCACACCAAAATATGGAATGACTTTTGGGATAACAAAAACGAAGAAACTCAATACCCTACGCGCCTAAACCCCGAAATTTCCATTTTTTGGCGCGAACCAAAAACATCGCGAATCGAAAAATATGGTAAGGGAACGGAACTATACGCTCCTGAAAAGAAAAATCGCTACCTACACCCTCAATTTACTGTTGCTTTTACGCTCAACGAAAACGCGCTGAACAGTGAACTCAATTATGCCTTTGAAGGTTTCGAAAAACAAAAATCAGCAATGATTGCTTTTAACCAAAAGATAAACAGCGAGTTTAAAGAAGGATTGGAAAAACAAAATCTTGGTTCGTTTGGTATTGATACAGGCGAAGTAGAATTAGCTACCATTGGACTTACAGATAAAGGCAACCCTTTTCCCGTAAAAGTGATTCGCTTGAAAAAAGACAAACTCAGTTACGAAAAAGTTGGGTTTCGTGCAAATGGCATTCCGCGTGAAAAACCTTACCGCGCCATTGATAATTTGAGTTATTTCATCAAAGAAGAACAGTACAAAAGAACATTCCGAAGTGATGATTTTCAAAAAATATTCAACGAACTGTTTGAGGAAATTGAAACCCCAACTATTGACCTCACTTGTGCTAAAATGATATGCGGGCACATTGTGCTGAATGGCGATTTACAGGTGCGCCAAAAGTTAAATCTCCTCAATGCCAAACGCCAAATCCGGCAGGCATTGATTTTAGATGCAACCATCAAAGTAACGATTGACCGAAAAAATCAAAAGATTGCTATTCCCGAAACCAATGAAAGGAAAATAAAAAAGGGACAAACGGAAAAAATCGTTTATCACACCAATACTGAACTCAATCATATTAAGCCATTTAACGAAGTGGCAAATGAGATAGAAGCGTACATAAAACTTGTTCAGGACGATTCTTCACAAGTGTTAGACAACATCAACCGTTTCCGTAAAGTAGCCGCGGCAAATATGGTGGGCGTTATCTTTCATTTGTACAAAAGATACCCCATTGTTATTGCCATTGAAAATCTGGCACAAGGAACAATGGAAGATCACCGCCAGCGCTATGAAGGCATTATGGACAGACCACTTGAAAGAGCTTTGTACCGCAAATTCCAGGCATTGGGCTTAACACCACCTGTATCTGATGTGGTTGCCATACGAGAAGCACTGACCCAAAAACAAGGTAAGATAAGCCAACTGGGTGTATTGCGTTTTGTGGACGAACAACATACCAGCCAAACCTGCCCTAATTGTGGTAAAAATGCTTATGATGGAGATAATGCCCAATTTTATATTGAAGAAAAGAAAGAAGAGATTTTTCATTGTCGTCATTGCGGTTGGCACAATAAAGATAAGACAATGGGCATTGACGGTTTGCATAGCAACGATGCCGTGGCTTCGTATAACATTGCGAAGCGGGGTATGACTTATTTGTAATAAAGACAACATGACAATGGCTAAGAGTAATGAAACTCATAATGCAATCATTCTTAATCATAGTACAAGACAATGTACGACTACATTCCCATATCAACATTAAACGACTTTATCTTCTGCCCGTACTCCATCTATCTGCACAATGTGTACATGGGCGGCGATGAGGAGATGGCCCACGCTGTCCCGCAAACGCGTGGAAAAGCCGCCCATACCTCGATTGACGAGAAGAAGTACAGCACACGGAAAGATGAAATCGTCGGCCTGTCGGTCTATTGTAACGAACTGGGCATTGCCGGGAAAATAGATATTTATAAAGGCAACGAAAAATTATTGGTTGAACGAAAATACCAGTTAAATAACATTTATCAGGGACAAATCTATCAATTGTGGGCGCAGTATTTCTGTATGATTGAAATGGGTTATGAGGTAGAACGTCTGGCATTTTACGCCATTGCATCGAACAAATTGTTCCCGGTTGAACTCCCCGGAAACGCAGGAAAGGAAGAATTGGCCGGGTTTATCGGAAAGTTTAAAAGCTTCAACCCGGAAGAAGAAATTATGGTAAACCAAAACAAATGCAGGCATTGTATTTACTGCAACTTATGCGATAAAACCGAAATAGAAAATGTTTACACGTAAAGACATAGAATACAGGTCTGTTTTTGTAGTAAATTGCCTCGAAAACAGGAACCTGCGGGTTGTGAGCGGGGAGTTGTTGCTCGAAGACACGGCGGAGCATAAAACCCTGACTAAGCTGCCGTTCCAGAAAATTCTGGCGCTTTTTATCATCGGGCATATCAGCATTACCACACCGTTGATAGACAAATGCACCAAATACGGCATTCCGCTGGCGGTGATGAAGCCCAATCTGCGTCCCGTATTTTTCTTTTCCATAACGGCCGAAGCCAATTTTTTGCTGCGGAAAAAGCAATACGAATATTCTAAAGAAAACCTGATCATTCCTAAAATATTAGTAGAGAACAAAATCCGGAACCAAATACGTTTATTGGAAAAAACCCGCTTGAAGACAGAAAATGTGCAATCGGCAAAATTGCTTTGTAACAGTCTGCTATCTGCGCTTCCTGCTACCGATGATTATGATATTGTGATGGGCATCGAGGGCAAAGCCGCGACAGCATTTTTCAAAGTGTACTTTGAACCATTCGGATGGAGAAGCCGCTGCCCGCGGGTCAAATCCGACCCTGTCAACGCCACGCTCGACATCGGCTATACTATTCTTTTCAACTACATTGAGGCGTTTGCCCGGTTATTCGGGTTCGATCCTTATCGTGGGGTGTACCACCAGCTTTGGTTTAAACGAAAATCGTTGATATGCGATTTGGTAGAGCCGTTTCGCTGCATCATCGATCAACAGGTTCGCAAAGCATTCAACCTTGAGCAATGTAAAAACGCCGATTTTGAACTGAAAAAGAATGAATACCTGCTGAAACGCGAAAAAAACGCCGACTATACGAAAATGTTTTACGATATACTGATAGAATATAAAACCGAAATATTCAAATACATGCAGGATTATTACAGAAGTTTCATGCAGAACAAAAACGGTGATGATTACCCGCGTTTTTCACTCAAATAATCAGAGTTCAAGACCATGTTAGTAGTCAGTTACGATATTTCGGACAATAAATTGCGGGCCAAATTCGCAAAAACGCTTATCAAACAAGGTGGTATCCGCTTGCAATATTCTGTATTTGAGGTAAACAACTCGAAGCGTGTGTTGGACAACCTAATCGTAAGGATTGAGAATTATTATTCCAAGAAATTTGGTGGTGGCGACAGCGTTTTTATTTTTGAAACCGATATGCACAAAGCCCTTAAATACGGCAATGCCATTCATCGCGACCAAGATTTACTGTTTTTTACCTGACAAACCTATGTCTCTATTTTGGGAGAATGATTAAATATTTCGTGGTAAAACTCTAACAATAAGCTCTTTGAAATATTGATAAGCTACAGCAAAAAAACGAGCCGGGAAAAAATATTTTTTTCGGAAGCATTGTAATTCGCTGAAAATTAATTATTCTTGTGATGCAAAAATAAGTTTGGGGCTACACAGCCAATTGAATTTCTACTATTGTAGATGGGGAAA
>JALNYF010000107.1 GCA_023229985.1 Bacteroidales bacterium
CGGGACTGGTGCTCATAAACAAAGTGGATGCGATATCCCCCCAGGATCTCAGGTCCATAGAGGATCAGATAAGATCCTTCTTCAAGTACGCCGGAAAGATCCTTCATGTGAGGGGGGACACAGGAGAAGGCATGTCCGTCGTTCCCAAGGAGATAGGTCTTTGACTCAGGACGCGCCCTTCATACCGACGGTCCTGGTCATGGAGCTGTCGGGGAACATGGGCGGGACATCCCCTGAGGAGGCAGTCTCTTTGTTCTCCCGTGCCGTCTCGGATACGGCATCAGGTTGCGCAAGGGCCGGCGGTACGATAGGGCATATAAAGGCCAATATGCGGTCCTCAGAGGAGATGGTGTCAGCCAGCTCCACTACGGAGGACGGAAACGTAAGGCTTAGATACGGTCTTGAGTCGGCTGTGGATGATTACAGCATAGTCATGAACGCTATAGTCTACTGTCTTGAGTACAGGGACATGAAGGCGATCGCGGAGAAGGCCTTCTCTGCTCTTCCGGTGAATACCTATGTGTGGCACAAAGGCGGTCTTTGCAACGATCCGGAATGCGGCGATCCAGATTGCAAGGATTCATCCCACAGGAAGATAATCGATCTATTCTGAGCGCTTCTTCTTACCGGGGCAGTCCATGCTTATGCAGCTGCTTCCTTTGCTGAACTCCAGCATCGGAGCGCCGCAGTGAGGGCACGGTTCGGATGCTGGAACAAGGGTCCCCCTCGGCCTGAGGGGATATGTCTGCTTGCATTCCGGCCATTCCGTGCATCCTGCGAAGCGCTTACCTGCCTTGGAATACATGACCTGCATGCGGCCCCTGCCGCAAGCGGGGCACGGCCCCAGGTCGTTCTTCCTGATGTTGCTGCCGCATTTTGGATCTATGCACTGCACGCTCGGCGGTGACCCCCGCCTTATGACCTTGAGCATCGGAAGCCCGCATGCATCGCAGACGGATTCAGTGGTCTGTATCATCGCCCCCCTGGGGAGAGGATAGGACTCTTTGCATTCAGGATAGCCGTCGCAGCCGATGAAGTTCCCGTTGCGGGATCTCTTTATCGTAAGGTTATCGCCACATTTCACGCAGGTTCCCAGATGCTGTTGGGACCTGAGGGCGGAACGGATCTCGTCCCCTATGGCGGTCTTCTCGCTCTCTATGGCCTTGACCGCGCCGTGCAGCATGGCCTGGGATTCTCCCACGACCTCTTGAAGGGTCTTGTTGCCGCCGCCTATCTCAAGCATATCGCTTTCGAGCATGGCGGTCATCTCCGGCTCGGTGATACCGCCGCCGTGCTTCTCCAGGGAGCGGGTAAGGGCGATCCCTCCTGCGGTGGGGATCATCTGAGCTCCTTGGATGTAATTCCTCGAATAGAGCTTGCCTATGATGTCGTGCCTGGTGCTCTTTGTGCCCAGGTTGAGCTTGTCCATCTCCTGTATCAGGGATCCCTGGTTGTACCTGTAAGGGGGCTTCGTAGCATCCTCCTCCAGGCTTACGGACCTGACATCCACTATGTCTCCGACTTTCAGCTTGTCAATGTGGGAATCTGTTTTTCGGAGATACTGGCCGTAATATCTTTTCCAACCTTCCTTCTTCAGGATATACCCTTCCGCCTTGAATGTCTCGCCGCCAACATCGATCATGCACTCTGTGACCTCCGCTTCGGCGTTGGGTGCCAGGGTTGCCAGGAATCTCCTGACTATCAGTTCGTAAAGTTTCCATTTGTCCCCCTTCATCGAGGAAGACTTGGCACCGGATGTGGGATGGATAGGCGGGTGGTCCGTCGTTCTCCTCTTTCCTCTGGACGGAGAGATCTTCTCCTGGGACAGTATCTCTGCCGCCTCCTTCGAGAAATCCGAATCCTTCAACCTTTCCAATATGCTCCTGAGGCCGAGGCTGATGGGGTATTCCGTATTCTCGGTCCTCGGGTATGATATGTAACCTGCCGTGTAGAGGTCTTCCGCCAGCTTCATGGCCACGGCGGGAGGTATGCCTATCTTGTTGGCCTCCACCTGCATCTGCGTGGTATCGAAGGGGGGAGGTCTGTATTCCTCTTTCATCTTCACTTCGTAGCTCTTGACGGTCCCCTTCTTCACGCCTTCGCATCTGCTCATCACGGCATCAGCGTTCTCCTTCTCCCAGAAGGGATTAGACTCGTGGCTCCCTCTGAATGCGAGCATACCGAATTTACCGCCCACAGTCCAGAAAGGAACCGGCTCGAAGGCGGTTATCTCAGCATCCCGGTCAACCAGCAGTTTGAGGGTCGGGCTCTGGACTCTGCCTACTGACATGAAGTTCTTGCCGACCTGTCCTGAGGAGAGCGATATGAGCCTGGTCAGGACAGCGCCCCAGGAGAGATCTATGATCTGCCTGGCCTCCGCTGCGTCCGCCAGCTTCTCGTCCGGCTCCACAAGGTTGGAGAATGCCTGCTCGACCTCGGCTTTGGTAAGGGCGCTGAACTTAGCCCTTCTGACTTTGGCCAAGTCGATCCCGGCGTACTTGACGGTCTCCATGCCGATGAGCTCTCCCTCTCTGTCGTAGTCAGTGGCAATTATGACCATGTCCGATTCGTCGGCCACGCTCTTTATGGCATCCACTATGCTCTTGATCTTGACCTTCTTCTCCTGCGGTGCGTAGACCAGGTCCGCAGGGGGGAATTTGCTCCAATCGCTATATTCTGAAGGATAATCCAGCTCAATTATGTGCCCCCTCAGGCTGACGACGGAGTATTCGTCATCCCCGGAAGTGAATGTCAGCACGCTCACGCTCCCGTGCTTCTTCGTGCTGGTCTTCCCGCCCGATAAGATGGCGGATATCCTGCGGGCCGCATTGGCCTTCTCGGTTATTACGAGCTTTTTCATCCGGAACGGTTGAAGCAATAGGCCTTATTAAAACAATGTCATAATATCCATGATACAGGGCCAGGCATGGATGAATCCGTTTCTGACACCGGAGCTGGCACATGCGATGCGCATTCATGATGAGTACAGAAGCGCTTTTTTACTGCTAACACAATCCATCCCAGGATGAATGTTCCTGAGGCAATCCTGAAGGACCTGAGGTCGACCAAAGGTGTTGTCAACGCAGAGCTGATGGATGATGACATATCCTGCGAGGTCGAGTATTTCGAGCGGAATACGAAGACCCAAATAGGGTTGGAATTCAGGAACGAGGGGTATCTGGAGGCCATGAGGCGTCAGGTAAGGATATGCATATTCTGCACAGAGGATTTCGAATTCCCCGAGACGCCCTCCATGTTCTACATGTCTGATGACGGCATCGTGATGGGACATGAGGTAATGCAATGCGAGATGGATGCCTATCTTGCAAGGGACGATCTCGTCTGGATCTCTGACAATTTCATAATGTATCCTGACAGAAGGGGTTGCGGAGACGGGATATTCGTTTTCAAGGGGAAGGAGTACCCCGACATAGAGGCATATCCGGGCTGCACCAACGGCATAATAACCGTTCCGGCCGGCCCTTCGGACCTGGCTCTGAAGAGCAGGTACGGTATCGAGAACCGTCGGGAGATAGCCACAGCCGTTATGGCCTTCGATCTCATCTGA
>JALNYF010000108.1 GCA_023229985.1 Bacteroidales bacterium
CTTACAAGAAGTAAGAAGAATAATGATTGCTGAGAATAATAATGCTGTCTTTTTCATATTAATTGGATTTGTATTATTTTAAAAACGATGTTACTAACAAATTATTGTTTAATATTGATTCTTGTAAATGGAGCGAGTTGAGCCGTAGCCGGAGAATACAGGTTCTTTATAGATGTCAAAGCAGTAGCGAAGCATAATTTCGATATCGCCATAACTTCTATTCGGCGCATAACCTAACTTACTGGTTGTGAAGCTGTAGCCTAATCCCATTTCTAAACCTTTCAAATAATTGTTGGAAGAATTATAAAAGGGTCTGGCTCCGAAAAGAACGGAAACGGCATCTTGAATACGGTAAGAAAGTCCCCCCCACAAAATTCCATTATAACGGGCTAACAACATTAAGTCAAATTGCGCGGTAGCCAAATCGGTTTTAATAAGAGCTTGCGGTAAAACTTCCCAACTGGGATTCCACGGCAAAACCCAAGTATAGCCACCATGTATATATAAGTTTCGACTCATTTTAAATGATTGTTTATCACCAGAAAGACGCAATTTTTCAGCTATTTGGGTCATACTAACTCCCGCATTCCAACGGTCGGCTTTATAGAACAATCCAAAACTGAAATCCATATCCAACCATGTTTCATTCTTTTGATCCATGGCATCTAACAATGGGTCGCCGTCTTGTATCGGTGATAAAAATTCCGTAGTTAACTTTTGGCTGAGTAATTGTACTTGGAATCCAATACCTAATGACCCCGTCGGGATTCTTAGTTTATAGGAATACCCCAACTTAAAACCTACATTATTGAAATAACCGATTTTATCACTCAATATCGTTATGCCCAAACCTCCATGAAGCTTACGCATATAAGATTCCATACTGAAATAAATCTGTTGAGGAGAAGTATTTTTCTTACTAATATTTCCATCATTATCCACGTATGTATCATTCCAACCGGTATATTGCTGACGGAACAAGCCTGTAAAACACAATGTATTACTTTGTTCTCCGATGGCACCCGCATTATAATAAGGGGTCGCCCACTGAAAAAGAGTAAATTGTGCATCTTGTTGTGCAAAACTTCTCATCGTGAAAATGAACAAAATAGCCAATAAAATGTAACTTCTTTTCATATTTTGATTCTGTTTTGTGACAATATTCGATTAATACAAAACATTGACATTCAACAATTTTCCTTTAGGTTTTTGTAACTTTCAACTCATTATTCTCTCTTATACCTACGAATCACAAAAATGTTACAAAAAAAAAATTTTTCTGTCAAAATTTTGAGAGCCAAAAATACAACTTTTTTTTATTGAAAATCATTTTTTTCTCTCTTTCGTAATTTTTTTTTTAAATTCTTATCAACTAAACAATAACGTGATATTCCGAACAACTATATAAACAACTTATTGTTGATTAATAATCCTTTTAGAAATAGGCTTTTAGTTGCAAAAAGCCAACGTGAATGACCGTATTATCCTGTGTTAATCTTCCTTCATATTGAAGATTAATTTGCAAATAATCAAATAATTTTGTCTGATAAGCCACATTCCATAAGTAATTATTACCAATTGACAAGCCTCCCAACATCTCGTAACCTAAACTATTATCATTTGTCCCATTATATAAAATATTGACATATTGCATTTTAACACTTAAACTTCCTTTTTCTTTGATTCTGTAATCCAGCGTTGCCTCCGCATTATATTGATTTGATTTTTCAATACCTGTCTGATTTTGTTTGTAGATCATTTCAAAATTAATGGAAAAAGAAAGATTGTTGGGAAAGTTGAACAAGGCGGAATTTGCCAACGAATGCATGTCTATTTGATAATTGCGATTATCAAAATATTGGGAGTCATTCTTTCGCAAAGAATGACTATAGGATGTTTTCAATTTGATCATTTTGGTTGGAGAAGATTGTAAATCAATCTGTTGCATATCTAATATAGCATTCTCAAATCCATAATACATCAGGTTTTTAGTTTGATTTTTGAGTAACATCCAATCAAGGGTAAAATAATTTGAAAAAGGATTAAAAGAGAAATTATTTTTAAAGTTCAGGCTGTTATTGACCAATACAGAATCGGCGAGGTTGAATTGAAATGGATTAAAAGCGCGAAGGTCGCGTGCCAACGTATTTTTTTGATAAGTCCTTAATGTGGTTGTATTGCTAAACATAGCCAGAATTTTTCGGAAGCCTTTTTGATTTCGCCACACATTAGCGGGTCGCAGTTGTAAGGTTTGGGTCAATCCGTTGTTATAGGTCGTTACGTATTCGTTGGTTGTGAGCCATACTTTAATATAGTCGGCTTCGCTTTGAAAAGCAGCCACTTCAAATTCGTTGAGTTCTTCAATTCCATTATGATTATAATCATTCCAGATGTAACTCCCCTGCCCTGTTGCCACTTTCAGAAAGGAATAGTTCTTTTTTTGTTCTAACCCGCTGCCGGCTTCATAATAAAGACCTACTGTTACCGCTCCCTTCCAAAAATTACCGGAATAATCAATACTGCCCACGAAAGTTTGCTCACCGTAAAAGTTTCTTAATGAATCTCTTACATTATCATAACGATAAGTTGCCGTTCCCTTGAGCCGATTGTGCTTCCACTGATTGAAATCAAATCCGACTTGTCCTTCGTATGCGATCGCATTTACTGATAATACGTTATTATATAAGGCGTTGTCAATTCTGTTTTTCAGCTGCACCCAATAAGAATTTCGCATGGAATCACTATTCTTTAAATATAAAGCGGCTTCATTAAACGCATAACTGTTTGCTCGCAAGGAATCTGATAATTTTTCTACATATATATTATATTCCAAATTGTCTTTCAATCCGATTTTTATTTTAGAAAAAGATTTTGAAAAATCATTATAACTTTTCAAGAAGTTTGTTTTTTGAATATCGTCGGTGGAAAAGAGAAACGAGTTAGTCGTATTCCACTGCCAATCACTCCATTGATGGATAGAAGTCAATTCATTCCTAATTGCGTTTACCTGATTCTTTCTAAGCAGCCAATTCAAAGCATAATAACTTTCACCGGAAGATGCGTGCGTAAAACCGGTTTTAAATTCCATTATTTGTTCGGGCGCGCGGACAGCATAATCCGTTGTAAGATTATATTCTCTGCCAAACTCAATTGCGCGAAAACTCTGAAACGGGGAGAAATTTTGATTGACATACTCATAATTCAGCATGGAATAAAAACTCCACTCTTTTTGCTTTCGCAAAGGCGTTTTGTAAGAAGTTTGTAATTGATATGCCCACCCCGCATTGTCAGCATCATTTTTTGATGAAAACAGATTATTATCCACGTAAGAAAATGCTAATTCTGTTTGAATCAATAATTTATCATTCCAATGATAGGTAGCAGCCACGGTAGCAATGTCTTTCATTTTAGGCGTATTCAAAAAAATCGTTGGCTCGTATTCGCCTTGTGGAACGCCGTTGACGGGTACAACCCAGCGATAA
>JALNYF010000109.1 GCA_023229985.1 Bacteroidales bacterium
TGCGATAGCACCAACATACCATTGATAAGTTAAGTTCGGCATATTATAATCACCTAAGTTGGCGGTTAAAGTGGTTGTACCTCCTGCACACATTATATCTTCTGTGGCAGTTACAACTACCGTCGGATTCGCATTAACATAAACTTCAAACGGTTCGCTGTTAGCAACACAACCGTTCAAACTATTATGAACTGCTACACTATAAATATAAGCATTGTCGCTGGTAGGTTGTGTTCCCGTATAAGTGCGGGCTGTTTGTCCGGCGATATCGGTATTATTCAATTTCCATTGATATGTATAAGTTGTACCTGCAATGGTATCATTGATATGAGCAATCAAACTGATATTATTACCGTCACAAACAATCGGATCGCCACTGATAGTTACCGTAGGATTACCATAAACAGTAACGGTTTGATGTTGAATAGCAGAAACACATCCTTCAATATTAGATGTGAAAACTACTGCATAATCATAAGCTGTAACATCTCCATCCACTGCTTCAGGATATACGGTGTAGGTACTTTGGTCTGCACCAGCAATAACTACATCGTTAGCATACCAAGTATAAGTTCCGGTTTCGGCAACTGCGGCGGTTAGTTCAACTTGACCACCTTCGCAAACGGTTGCGCTCGGAGCAACTGACAAAGTAACGTCAGGTGCAGTAGTGATGGTGATGTCTTTCGTACCATTCGCAGTACAATTTGAAGTGGTTTGATTAATTTCAACAGCGTAGGTCGTCGTTGTAGCAGGACTAACAGTAACTGTAGATTGAGTAGCTCCGGCAATGGCGTTTGCGGGTGCGATAGCACCAACATACCATTGATAAGTTAAGTTCGGCATATTATAATCACCTAAGTTGGCGGTTAAAGTGGTTGTACCTCCTGCACACATTATATCGTCTGTGGCAGTTACAACTACGGTCGGATTATCATTTACAAGAACTTCAAATGGAGCAGAAAGTACGCTGCAAGCATTAGCGGCAGAAACAAAAACTGTAAAGACATAAGGATTATTATTTGGAGTATGCGAAACATTATATAATTTACCGGTAGCAACGTTTTGATTATTCAAGCGCCATTGGTAATTATAAGTAACTCCAGGAATAGTATCGTTAAGATTGGCAGTTAATTGAATATTGGTCCCCGTGCAAACAATAGCGTCACCGGAAATAGCAACGGTAGGAGCCGATTGTACGTAAACTGTATCAGATGGATTATTAATGGAAATACAACCTGAAGAAGGTTGTGATAAAACTGCTGTATATATATATTGTGTAATTCCACTACCGGCTGATAAAATATCGGTGAAAGTGGAATCGGTAATTCCGGCAAGAACGACTCCGTTTCTATACCAAGTATAGTTGTCATTTCCAACAGCAGCAGAATTAGAAACTGCAGAAATTCTAACTTGCGTACCTTCGCAAACGGTATCTTGTGTTATTTGAATAGCCGTGATCACAGGAGCATCTACAACATTAACAGTAACGGTATCAAATGCACGACAAGAAGAAGTAACTAAAGGATCTTCATTAAAATATTGATATGCTTCAACATAATATTTTGTTGTATCACTAGGACTAACAGTCAATTGAGAATAGATCTCTCCCGGTATAATATTCATAGGATCAACACTGGTGGTGTACCATCTATAAGCTAAATTGGGAATATTATTTTCCCAAATATTGGTGCTCAAAGTGATTTGGCCACCTTCACAGATAGTAGTGTCTAAATTGGTAATAGTTACGATAGGTTGCGGAGAAACTCTCAAATTGATAGTTTGCGATGCGATTACATTGCACCCCGGTATACCCGAATCAGTATAATCTGCAACTGCATGGATTCTGTAAGTATACGGATCCGCTTGCGGTGCAATATAACTTGCCAGTGCCGTAAAAGATGAAGTTTGATCCAAAAATTCTGTATCATCAATATACCAAGTATAATTACTTCCAAGGAACATTGCAGCTTCGGGAAAATCATTGCAAGTAGCAATATATTGAGCATTGGATCCGGCACAAAGATCTGTCGGACCGGAGATGATCATATTTAAGTCTGGCAATATGCGAACATTAACAGATGTAGCCGTGATGTTTTCACAGCCGGCAATAGTAGAAGAAACCACAACAGTATATGCACACGTTGTTGGTTCATCACCCAAATTGGATAACTCATCAATGAAAGAAGATGTAGTATTTCCTTGCATCAAGATGCCGTTTTTGTACCAAGCATATTGATAATCGGCGCGAGGACCGCCGACAAAATAAGCAGAAACGAATACTTGACCATGATTACAAACGAACTCACCTGCAACAGCTGTCCAAGTAGCATCTAAATTATTAATAGTTACTTCGGGGGTTTCTATCGGATCAGTTACTGTAATATCTGCAGATGCATTTACACTGCAACTCGGAGCAGTAGTAGCATTTAACACAAAGGTAAAACTCGTATCGCCGTTTATGGTAACTGTAGGATTAAGAGTCGTTATAACACCATTTAATATATATTCCGGATTTTCGGATTCATAACCTGATATATTGGTAAATAATGTAATTTCGGCACCCGGGCAAACAGGAGAAATCTCCGGTGTAAGCGTAACGGTTGGACGAGGATGAACATCTATAGTGATAACTTCTGAAGTGGCATAACAACCTCTATCTTCATCAACCAATAAGTATTGATAAATATGTCCCTGATCGGCTGCAGTAGGATGAACGTCTATTTGCCAAGTGTTATCGGGATCTAAAACCATTAGTCTGTTATCTTCATACCAATTATTATAATTATTATTATTGCTATAGGTATTCTCGAAATAGAAATTAGGATCTGTAAATTGTA
Organism: Bacteroidales bacterium; assembly: GCA_023229985.1. Classification (GTDB taxonomy): domain Bacteria; phylum Bacteroidota; class Bacteroidia; order Bacteroidales; family WCHB1-69; genus UBA1756. Next base: position 2,838 of record JALNYF010000109.1, read on the forward strand.
CCTCAAAGGTTACCGTCCCGCCTTCACATATTTGTCTACTTCCACCTATGCCCAAAAATACAGTCGGTTGAATAGAAACCGGGATATTGATTCCGGCAAGACAGCCCGGATGATTGGAAATGGTAAAATTATGGGTGCCCTGTGATAAGGATTCAATTAATTGCGAACCGGTCACACCTTCCAACACAACACCGTTATGTTGCCAAATGTAATTATCCGTTGCAGGGACACAAGTAAGTTTTACATTACCACCATCACAAAGGAAAACTATATCGGCATCAGCAAGGGTTGTAGCCAAAATGGTAGGAGCATCAGCCCTCGTTAAAGTAATGGAACCGGTAGCTTGACAACCATTGGATGTTGCCGTTACGGAATAGGTATAGGTAGCATCGCTTAATGCGAGAGTAAGCAAAGTATTACCAATGGCGGTGCCACCTGCGGGGGACCAATTATAGGTAATATCTTCACTATCGACAGCTCCGACATTTGCCGTCAACGTAACCTGACCGCCGGCACAATAGTTTATATCATCAGCGGTAACGACTAATTGCGGATTACTATTTACATATACGTTATAAGGTTCTGAAACCATAGTACATCCACCGGAGGTTACCTGCAAAGTAAACA
>JALNYF010000110.1 GCA_023229985.1 Bacteroidales bacterium
GAATATGCACCGGCAGGAGCCATCTCAGGGAAATTACAATTTACGTATAAGGCATCTTCCTTATCTGATGATGATTACGCTTTATTGCATAATTATGCACAAAATGATATTGTGCTTCTTTATCGGCGTGATGCGGCAGATGATTGGAGAATTATTCCTTCCACGATGACAGGCTCGGCAACGTCCGGAAATATTTATGCACAAGAAATCTTCCCCGGTGAATATACCCTTGGAATTGGCGACCGCGCCGTTTCCATTTCCAATGAAAGTGCGCTTTCCCTTTTCTCCGTTTCCCCTAATCCTGCCCAAAACTACCTGATTATCAGCTGTATTTCCGAAACTGTGCTGAATGATTGTTCTTACGAAATTTTTTCAGCAAACGGTGTAATTTTGAAAAGAGGAAATATTAGTAATAAAACGACAAAAATTGAGACTGATGATTTGGGAAGTGGCATCTATTTTGTCCAAATATTGCAAAATTCCAAACCTGTAAAAACTTTTAAAGTTATTAAAAATTAGAAAGATGAAGATTGCGGTTAATACCAGACTCTTATTAAAAAACAAGTTAGAGGGAATAGGCTGGTTTACATGCGAAAGTTTAAAACGAATTACTCAAGCCCATCCCGAACATACTTTTTACTTTATCTTTGACCGCCCGTTTGATAACTCATTCATTTTTAGCGATAATATCGTCCCGATCATCACTTTTCCGCAAGCACGTCACCCGTATCTTTGGTACATTTATTTCGAATATTCCATTCCTTACGTTTTAAACAAAATCAAACCCGATATTTTCCTTTCCCCCGACGGCTGGCTTTCTCTGAAAACAACCATTCCACAAATTCCGGTGATACATGATTTGAATTTTGAACATCAACCGGAATTTCTGAAACCCATTGTATATAAGTATTTTACTAAATATTTCCCGCAATTTGCTCGAAAATCACTCCGAATTGCAACTGTGTCGGAATTTTCAAAACAAGATATTCATGAACTTTATCAAATCCCATTGGATCATATTGATGTTGTTTACAATGGAAGTCATGCCGATTTTGTGCCATTGAGTATTGATGAGCAAATCAAAGTACGGGTGAAATATGCCGGTGGCTGTGAATATTTTTTGTTCGTAAGTGCCATTCATAAAAGAAAGAATCTGTCCAATATTTTGCGTGCTTTTGATGCGTTTAAAACAGAAACCGGTTCTGACATCAAATTTGTGGTTGTGGGAACGCAAGCCGGCATGCAGGGGGATATTCAAACGGTTTATAACCAAATGAAATTCAAAGATGAAGTCTATTTCTTGGGACATTTATCCTCCAAAGTTTTGAGTGAAGTTACCGCTTCCGCATTGGCGTTAGTCTATACTTCTCTGTTTGAGGGTTTTGGTATTCCTATTGTAGAAGCCTTCAACGCCGAAACCGCCGTCATCACTTCTAACGTTACCTCTATGCCGGAAGTCGCGGGTGATGCCGCTCTCTTAGTCAATCCATTGGAAGTGAATGAGATAAAAGAAGCTATGGCTAAGCTCGCCGCAGATGAAATTTTTAGACAATCTTTGATTGATAAGGGAAGAATACAACGTTCTAAATTTAGTTGGCAGCAAACCGCCGACAAATTATGGAATTGTGTAGAAACCGCTATGCAAAATTTATAAATTTTATTGATATGAAAAAAATCTTTCTCTTTGTGTGCCTGATGGTTACATATTCTATTTATGCTCAAGAATTTTTTGAAGATGAAGACAACAAAATGGAATGTACATCCGTTACGGTGGGCAAAAAAGCATCGAAAGACGGTTCTGTAATGACTTCACATACAGACGATAGCGGTAGAAGTCGCACCAACATGACGGTTGAGCCGGCAAAAGACTATGCCGTTGGTGAGCTGCAGACGATTTACAAAAGAGAAGCCTGTCCGAAAGGGACACCCGTAATGCCGCAATATTGCAATGTGAAAGTGGGCGAAATACCGCAAGTGGCTCATACTTACCAATTTCTAAATACTGCTTATCCTTGCATGAACGAAAAACAGTTGGCCATTGGCGAATCTACGTTTGGCGGTCGAGAAGAACTGCGTTCGTCTGCCGGTATGATTGACTGTCAGGCACTTTGCATGCTGATGATGCAGCGCTGTGCCACTGCGCGCGAAGCCATTACCCTTGCCGGCGACTTGCTGAAAAAATACGGTTGGAACGATGGGGGTGAATGTCTGACCATCGCCGATAAAAATGAAGTGTGGCACTTGGAAATTGTGGGTCCCGGGAAGGACAAAGTAGGCGCAGTGTGGGCAGCTCAGCGCGTTCCCGATGACCACGTTGCCGTGAATGCCAACGCTTCCACCATCCGCGAAATCGACTTGAAGAATCAAGATTACTTTATGGCTTCCGATAACGTTTATCGCGTGGCAGAAGAAAACGGGTGGTACGATAAAAAGAAGGAAACATTTCGCTTTGCCTACGCTTATGCGCCCGACTCGCGCACCATGCTGGCATGCAGAAGACGGGAATGGCGCGTTTTCGACTTGTTGGCTCCTTCTTTGAAATTAGACCCCAACGCCGAGAACTACCCCTTTTCCGTAAAACCGGATTCATTAGTGACTTTACAAGATATGGTTCGCGTTTTTAAAGACTATTACGAAGGTACGGAATATGATATGCGCAAAAACATTACCACTACCGATAACAATGGGAAAACGGTCATTTCGCCGCTTGCCAATCCTTTTATGAAAAGTGACGAATTGAAGTTGTTTAAGGTCAATGGTGGGTGGCATGGACGCGGGGAACGTGCAATTGCCGTGCACTTTACAGTATATGCCACGATTTTGCAATGTCGTAGCTGGCTGCCCGATGAGGTGGGTGCGCTCTGTTGGTTTGATTTAGATAACGTTGCCTCCTCAGTTTATGTGCCTATTTATGCGTCAGTCAATGATTTGCCTTCCACTTATAAAACTTGCGGACGCGTGACCGGCTTTAGCACAGAGGCGGCATGGTGGGCATTCAATCGCTTGGGAACAATTGCCGCAAAACGATGGGGAGATATGCGCAAAGTGGTCGATGACGCATGGGTGCCGATGCAACAAGAGTTCTTTGATAATCAAGCACAAACCGAAAGCCAAGCGTTGGAATTACTCAAAACCAACCCGCAAAAAGCCAAACAATTTCTGACTGATTATACCGGTAAACAATGCAATCGCGCCGTTGATAAGGCATGGGAAACCGGCGACTACATCTGGTCGCATTTTGACGGAGCGTGGTAAAAAACGTTTTATATATTAATTGTAAACATCAATGATAATAATATGATTGCTAAAAGAGATTTCAAAGATAGATTTCAGACTGAAATCTCTACAATAATATTATTTATAATCATTTGTTTAATAGTAATTACATCCATTGT
>JALNYF010000111.1 GCA_023229985.1 Bacteroidales bacterium
TACAGTCAATTTGGGTCTCAAAAATATACTTATCCGATGCTCTGTTATTCTCAACGAATTTACTTAAGCCCCTTGATTAAGTTTTATAAATTGATGAAATTATAAAAAAATATTATAAATCAAATTATCATGAAAACTATTAAAAATCTTGGATTAGAAAATTCACTGTTTAATCAGTTTATTTCGGAAATCCGTAGCGTAGAAGTTCAAAAAGACAGTATGCGTTTTCGAAGGAATTTGGAGCGTATGGGGGAAATTTTTGCGTATGAAATTAGCAAGACTTTTGCGTATAAGCCGACAGAGGTTGTGACGCCCCTCGGCACGAAAGTCGTTCCGTTGATGGAAGAACAGCCGGTATTGGCGACTATTTTGCGTGCCGGACTTCCGTTGCATCAGGGAATGTTGAATTATTTCGACAGAGCCGATAATGCTTTTATCTCGGCATTTCGCAAACATTATATGGATGGAACGTTTGAGATTCAGATAGATTATATGTCTTCGCCGGAGTTAGAGGACAGAATTTTGATTATTTGTGACCCGATGTTGGCAACGGGACAGTCCATGATTTATACCTATAATGAGATCGTTTCCAAGGGGAAACCGAAATATGTGCATATTGTTTCTGCTATTGCGAGCCAACAAGGAATTAATTATTTGCAGGACAACTTGCCGGATGTAGGTTGCTCAATTTGGATAGGTGCTGTAGATGAAGAACTTACCGCCCAATCATACATAGTCCCCGGACTTGGCGATGCCGGGGACTTAGCATTTGGTTGTAAAACGGATTCGTTTTTCAGTTAGAAAGCGGCTTTAATTTTATCCACGTAATCCAATTTTTCCCATCCGAAGAAGGTAACTTTTTTGAAAGTTTTACCTTCTTTGGTGTAGGTATCTTTATCTTGATAGAAGACTTCCACTTCTTTCTCGAAGCAGTCGCGTCCGAAATGACCGTAGGAGGCAGTTTCTTGGTAGATAGGGTTTTTCAGATTGAAGCGTTTGATGATGGCAAAAGGTCTGAGGTCAAAGATCTGCTCAATTTTTTGGGCAATTTCGCTGTCTGACATTGTGACTTTTGCGGTTCCGTAAGTATTGATAAAGATGCCGACGGGTTGAGCCACGCCGATAGCGTAGGCGAGTTGAACGAGGACTTCGTCGCAAATGCCCGCGGCTACCATATTTTTAGCGATGTGGCGTGCTGCGTAAGCTGCTGATCTATCAACTTTGGACGGGTCTTTACCGGAAAATGCACCACCCCCGTGCGCGCCTTTGCCGCCGTAAGTATCAACAATGATTTTACGACCGGTTACGCCGCTGTCGCCGTGAGGTCCGCCAATGACAAATTTTCCCGTTGGATTGACGTGCAGTGTATATTCAGTATCAAATAATTTTTTGATTTTGTCGGGTAGGGTAGCAATAACGCCGGGTAGTAAGATTTCTTGAATGTCTTTTTTGATTTTTGCCAGCATTTTTCCTTCTTCGTCAAAGTCGTCGTGTTGGGTAGAAATGACAATGGCATCGATTTTTTCGGGAGTACCGTTTTCGGAATATTGCAAGGTAACTTGCGATTTGGCATCTGGGCGGAGGTAGGTCATCACTTTTCCTTCGCGGCGAATGGCTGCCAATTCTTGCAAAATAATGTGCGATAATTCGATGGTAATCGGCATGAAATTGTCCATTTCTTTGCAGGCATAGCCAAACATGATACCTTGGTCGCCGGCACCTTGTTCTTCTTCGATAGCACGTACCACACCTTGGTTGATGTCAGACGATTGACTGTGAATGGCTGACAAAACGGCGCATGATTTGTAGTCAAATTGGTAATCACTTTTGTCGTACCCGATTTTCTGTACAACTTGTCTTGCGATGTCATCAACGGATACGTAACCGGTAGTTCTTACTTCTCCGGCGCAAACTACCAGACCGGTAGTTACTAATGTTTCGCAAGCCACTTTCGATTCAGGGTCTCTGGCGAGAAACGAATCCAACAAAGCGTCTGAAATTTGATCACACACCTTATCGGGGTGTCCTTCAGATACTGATTCAGAGGTAAACAGATAGCTCATAATAAAAAAATTTATTGTTTATAATTGTTTTAAAGAAAAAAGGGGAAAAACGATAACGGTTTAGCATTTTTTTTTGTGGTTGCAATCATTACAAATTTTTCCACTTTTTTCACGGTGCAAAGATACTATTTTTTTTTAATCCCACTCTTCTTGCCGTCTTCTTTTTTATAAAAAATCTACTGTTGTAATATATTAATAATGAATGAAATAATTATTATTATCCAAATAAACGGCGTAATTTTTCATTCACTCGCCCTGAATTATGGCGAATCGAAGGGAGAAATTTGAATGATATTGTCCGAATGATTTTCCCTATTTTTGAGAATTGTAAAAAATAATTAAATAAAGTTTTATTTTTTCTTTCTTGTTTCATTTTTTTTACTATTTTTGCTTTGCTTTTTTAATCATGCCAAGAAAATAAAATATATTACTCGAAAATATTATCAATCAACATATTATTAATAAAAACTTTTAATCATGAAACATTTTTTACAAACGTTTTTGCTGCTTATCTGTGTGATGGGAGCAATGGTATCTGTGAAAGCGCAAATTGTGTTGTCCGAGGATTTTGAGTCGGGAAGCATCGGAGCTTCGTGGACACAAGAACAAGTCAGTGGCACAACGAGCTGGACTGTTCCCACATCAATCAGTTATCCCTCTTCCGGTGCTTGTGAAGGAAGTAGAAGTGCCCAATTTAAAGTTTCTTCTTCAGGTCCTACAACTAAACTGATTACTCCTGAGATGGATTTATCAGGCATTGCTGCACCTCAATTGACTTTTACGCATGCTCAAGTATTATACTCTCCTGATATTGACGAGTTATACATCTATTATCGTGTCTCTGCAACCGATGCTTGGGTGGAACTTGCTTCTTACACGAGTGAGTTCTCCACATGTACGGAAGAAACGATACTATTGCCGAATCCGTCTGCCACTTATCAAATTGCCTTTGAGGCAGTTAGTAATTATGGATATGGGGTTGTTTTAGATCAAATTACCGTGGGCGCTGCTCCCACTTGTTATAGACCCACCGCACTTGACGTTGCTGCTTTGACAACTATTTCCGCTCAATTGTCTTGGACAAATGGAGGTGGTGAAAATGCATGGAATATTGAATATGGTCCTGCCGGCTTTACCCAAGGAAACGGAACCATCCTGAGTGTTACGGAAAACCCTTATTTATTAGAAGGTTTGTCCGCTAATACGAATTATGATTTTTATGTTCAAGCCGATTGCGGCGGCGGAGATGTAAGTCAGTGGAGCGTAGTGGGAACGTTCACTACACCGTGTGAGGCTTACACTACATTACCTTATATGGAAG
>JALNYF010000112.1 GCA_023229985.1 Bacteroidales bacterium
GTTCCTTCTCTTTCGCCATTGACGTAATTTCCGATTCGTTTAATAACGCTATTCGGATAAAAAATAGTATATTTCCCATTCATTAAATCGTGATCATATTCAATTTCCGATAATAAATGTTCATTTTCGTACCACGTTTTCCATGTTCCTATTCTCATTCCATCATAAAAATTACCCTCTTCAAAACCGATTCCGCGCTGAAAGTGCCAAAATCCATCTTGCTCACCTTCAATATATTGACCTTTTACCAACACTTTTCCTTCTTCATCATATTCCCAATATTCACCCTCTAAAACGCCATCTTCGTAATTTTCGGTCATCATCAGTTGTTGATTGGGGTAAAACCACTGCCACTCCCCCGTTTTTTCGCCACGCTGGTTATAGCTACCCACTACCTCTATTGATTTATCGGGGAAATAATATTTCCAATCCCCTACTCTTGCAGAGTTTTTATAAGTACCTTCTGCCTTTAACTCTCCGGTTTCGTAAAATTCCTTCCACTTTCCGTTGCGTTTTCCCTCCATATCGGTGATTCCTTCCGCAGATAATACACCGTTGTTGAAAACATAGCCTTTAATAATATTTCCGTCCTTATCAAATTCGCGGCGAATGCCATCGGGTTTGTCGTTAAAAAAAGTGGCTATCACAGACGGCTGACCGTTAGGGTGATAGGATACTTTTCGGGTCAGTTGTTTGGTTTCCTTGGCATCTTCTATGAGAACATCATTGTCATATTTTTGGACAGTCAGGAAATTGCCGTTGGCGTCATAGTCTTTAAAAAAGCCATGCTTTTTATTGTTCACGTAAGTTCCTTCGGTTTTCAGATTTCCGTTTTCCCAAAAAAATTTCCAATTACCTTGTTTATATCCCTGTAAATCAGTACGATTAATTGATTCTCTCTTCGTCATTATTCCCATATGAAAATAAGATAGCTGGATGATATGACCGCAAGTATCGAAAAGTTTTTCAATGCCGTGAGGTTTACCAAAAGAGATGGGGGTTTCTCGTTTGAGATGCCCTTGTAAGTCGTAACTGTAAACGGGGCTAAGCAAACTATCTGACAACCAATTCTCTACAACTCTTTCATCCGTAAAAAATTGGATGCGTTTTCCGTTTTTCATTCCATTTTGATAATTGATGGATAAAGTGGTATCGCCATTATCGTTATAGAAGATCCAGAGGCTGTCGAGGCGGTTATTTTTGCGATTTCCTTCGGATACAAGCGCACCTTTTTCGTTATAAGATTTCCACCATCCCTCGGGTTTCCCGTTCTTGAGATTTCCTTCGCTCGATTTTGTACCATTGGGGTAATAAAATGTATGATAGCCATTTAGTGGGATTGAATCTTGGCAAAAGCCGCTCAATCCGCATAGAATTATCATCATAAAAATGGCAAAATACCTCATACCTGAAATGAAACGGCAAATATACAATTTTTGTTGAGACTGAGATACATTTATAATTTTGCGGGCAAAAAAAGTTGATGGAAGGGAATAAAAAGATGATTCCGAAATATAAAAAGGGAATGAAAGAAATTATTTCTGTCCGGAAATTTATTTAATACCGTTTATTCAACATAACGAAGTCTCTTACTCCCACTATGGTTGATTTTCTCAACTTTTCTTTGCCTTGCCAAAGAAAAGTTGCAAAAGAAAGGCGCTTTACCGCTACGCAAATTGTTGCTAAAAATTGAAATCTGCAAGCTAAACAGCTCAAACTTGCAACCTGCGGTTGCTTCGAACAGTCGCTGTTTTGACGCTTGCATATTTCTAATTTTTTATACGCAACGAATTTGCTAAGGCGGCGGGATTTGTAGCTTCGGTCAGGCAAATTCTTCTTCCGGACATTCTACGCTACAAGACAGTAGTGATAACTATAAAACACTTCAGATTTCTTATTCATTGCTTGCAAATTTAAGACTGACAAAGCATGAAACATTGTAACGAACTCAATGTTAATAGATTAATCGATGATTTTTAGTATTGCCCAGACAGTAATATAAAAAGATGATTCCGAAATATAAAAAGGGAATGAAAGAAATATAAGATAGCGGTTAGAAAACAAAAAAAAGGACAATTTCTAATGAAATTGTCCTTTTTTTATGAATAAGAAAATCTATTCAACATTTGTGTTTTCAGCATTTTCTTCAGCAGCGGGAGCATCTGTTTCGGCAGGTATCTCTGCTTCAGCGGCGGCTTCAACTTCGGCAGCAGCTTCGGCTTGAGCATCGGCAGCAGCTTTTGCTTCAGCAGCATATTTAGCGGCTACTTTTGCAGAAACGGCTTCTTTTACTTTCGTTTCAGCTTCCATACGTTTTTTCAATTCGGTACGAGCATTGTCAGCCAATTCGCGTTTCAAATTGTTGATTTTGGAAGTTTTATCTTGTTCCCATGCCACGAATTTTTTGTTGGCATCGGCTTCGGTAAGTGCGCCTTTTGCGATACCGCCTCTGAGGTGTTTCATCAAATAAACGCCTTCTCTTTTCAGAATCGAACGAACGGTATCGGAAGGTGCTGCGCCTGTTTCAACCCAATACAATGCTCTGTCGAAATTAATTTTTACTTCTGCAGGATTGGTCAATGGATTGTAGGTTCCTAACCTTTCAATGTAACGCCCGTCTCGTGGTGCACGACCATCCGCAACTACGATATGATAAAAAGGTTGATTCTTTTTACCATGTCTTTGTAATCTGATTCTTGTTGCCATTTTGTAATAATATTTTGTTTAAAAAAGTTGTGACCCCGACAGGATTCAAACCTGTAACCTTCTGATCCGTAGTCAGATACTCTATTCAGTTGAGCTACGGGGCCGTTTCATTTTCGAGCTGCAAAGATACAATCTTTTTTTATTCTGTACACACATTATTATATTTTTTTTCTTTTTTTATTACCCGACGAATTTGATTTGTATAACCAGGTAATTTTTGACCAAACGATTGTCTTCTACCAAACGCATGTCTGTGGTTTAATTGCCAGCGTGCCGAGAACCCTTTCAGGAAAAGAAGCAGCACAAATTACCGGTTCTTTCGGGTCGTAGATTTTAAAATATTAGTGTCCGGTAAATTGATTTACTACTGTATAGATTCAACATAAAAAAGTCTCTTCAACCCAATATGTTTATTTTTCTCAACTTTTCTTTGTCTTGCCAAAGAACTGACGCAGCAAGTGAGTGCAAAAGGCAAACTTGTTTGCTTTTGCCGAACTGCAAGGAAGAAAATCTTGATTATAAGTTGCAAAAGAAATGCGCTTTGCCGCTACGCAAATTGTTGCTAAAAATTGAAATGTACAAGCTAAACAGCTCAAACTTGCAACCTGCGGTTGCTTCG
>JALNYF010000008.1 GCA_023229985.1 Bacteroidales bacterium
TAGATACAAAAGTAACATCGGTCATATACATTAATTCGGATTGGTGTGCTCTTTGGAATGCTGTGTCTTGTAATTGTTGCAATGTGATTTCCAAAGGATCAACGTTGTTGTAGCTGGAAATTTTTCTCTCAATATTGAATTGTGGTTTGTATTCCATGTAACCGTAATAGTTGGTTAATTTGCCGTAAACGCCGGTAATTTTGTCACCAACTGCCAATGGAGTAGTAATTATTCCGTCTTGGTCGTAAATGAACAAAGCAGCGGTTTCATCTTGAATACATTTTTGATGTTTGTAGGAAGTAACAGCTGTTACAACTGCTTCGCCGGTATATTTGTAAATAATAGCATCGGTGGTATTGACGGTAATATTGCTGATGTCGTACAAAGCTCTTAATTCGGCGAGGGTAGCCACTTCGGTAAAGCTGACGCAAACGGCGGATAGATTCACCACTTTGTCGGTAGCCAAGTCGCTGTTGCTAAAAGTAAGGGTGCCGGTATAATTTCCGACGGTGGCAGCTGAGAAAGTAATGGGAAGCACAACGCCATCTTGAGACAATAAGTCGGTATTGTTCAAGGTAGTAGTGGTAGTGGTAAATTCGGCACCGCTGATAGCTACGGTGGTAGTACCGCCGGCTGTCAGGTTAAAACCGCGAACCGTCAAGTTCTCGGTAACGGGATCATTCACTCTGACATTTCCGAAATCCAAGTTTGCGTTGCACGAAATAGCGGGTGAATCATTGATTTCAATAACAATATCATCTAAGAAGAATCTGCCTTTAGCGGCTTGTAACCCTTCAAATTTGATGGTCGTAGCGGCGGTACCTCCGGTGCAATAAACATCAAAATCGCTCATGGTATAAGCAGCTGAATTGCTTAACCCCGGAACAATCGTCACGTCACCATTGACATAAATTTTCAGCTTGGTGGAATCGCCGCTCCAAGCCATTGATTTAAAATGGATAACAAAATTTCCGTTATTGCCAGATAAGTCGATGACAGGTGTTTGAAACCAGCCCAGAGCAGTTGCTGTTCCAAGTTTCATTTTGCCATACGCTGGATACATTTTGTCGCCAGTCCATCCCGGTGTTTGCGTGTAAGTATCCAAATCCGTGGCAACGAGCGCGGTGTTACTGGCACCGCCACCTTGGTTTCCTCCCAGTTCGTTGAGAGCATCAAAATTTTCGGAAAGAACGACTGGCTGAGCAGAGAGCGTACTCATTCCGAAAAACATCATTGCGGTCATCAAAACCGCTAAAAAATTGTAATGTTTTTTCATAAATTTTATAATTATAATTGGTCTAAATTTCCCATTTTTTTCAGGTGACAAAAATACACTATTTTTTGAAATAATGACACATAGTCAACAAAGTTTGTCATTAATTGTTCATGTCGCCGTTTTTGCCGAATCGGTACTCGGGCAAAGTATTTTGACTGAGTCATGCCATTTCTTAGTTGATGTATTTATACATTTTGCTAGTCACAACTTCTCTATGCTCCAATCAATACAAATAAGAAATAGTATTACAACCATTTGTAAATGAACTAATTGCATTAATAAATAATTTTGAAAAGGATTCTGATCGTCATAAAAAAACCAGGTGCGTCGTTGCTGATTGAACATTCAAGGCAAGCGGGAGATAGATTTAAACAATCAGTTGCTGATTAGTGAGTTGTAGTAAAACGACAAAAAAATGCATTAAAAATAAGAATAGTGACGATAACAATAAAAAAAAGTGTACTTTTGCAGTTCAAAAAAATAAAGTAACTGGAATGTAGCATTTAGTGTTATCCGTAGCAAAGGAAAGGAGTGAAAAATGGTTGATACCATTAGTTTTGGAGTGCTGAAATGGCATCATATAACAGATCCCACGGTAGAGGATTTGGATTTTTTGAAGGACAATTTTCATTTTCACCCTTTGGATATTGATGACTGTTCGAGTTTTGTGCAACGTCCCAAGATTGACGTTTACGATGATTATTATTTCTTAGTTTTGCATTTTCCGTTAATGGATAAGCGCACAAATCTTGTGCGAACCGAGGAAACCAAAATCTTTTGGGGTCACGATTTCATCATTACGGTTGGGAACTCCCATTATGTGGTTCAAGACCTTTTTAATCTTACCAAAATTGATCCGTCAGATATGGAAAGCGAAGGAATCGGCGGAACGAGTGACGGTATATTATATAAGGTATTATATAGAATGATGAAAGAGACTTTTCTGCTGGTTGAGCGACTTGGCACGGAACTCGAAACCATTAATCGCGACTTGTTTAGCAGAAAATCGGAAAAAACCATTGAACATATTTCCGTTTTTAGGAAAAATATTATCCAATTAAATACGATGTTTAAACCGCAACTTCGTCTGTTTCACAATTTTGAATCCGGCGAGATAAAGGGCTATGTTGAAGATATGGAAGATTATTGGGGTAATATTTTGGACTTTTACCAAAAAATGTGGGATATGGTTGATGATTACGGTGAACTTGTGGACGGGCTGTCCAATACATTTGATTCTTTACAGGCAAATCGAACCAACGAAATTATGCGCGTCCTGACCATCATTTCCACTATCGTCCTGCCACTTACCTTCATTACCGGACTCTACGGAATGAATGTTGAATTGCCACTGGCCCAATACCCTATTGCCTTTTGGTTCATTCTTGGAGTTTGTCTCCTTACCATTCTCTTCCTCCTTCTTTTCTTTAGAAGAAAAAGATGGATGTAGCCTCTTCTTGTTGCCTGTCAGGCAACATTTTTTTTATTCTCAGGTTTACAATCCGTCATTTCTTGAATATTTCATTAAAATATACTAATATGAAAAAAATTCTTCTTTTAATCACCGTTTGTTTAGTAACAATTTCATTATCAGCACAAATTGGCCGCCAATCACCTGCAAAAATCTATCGCCCTTCTCCCCTGCCCCCTACTACTACTGGCGTAACTGATTATTCTACCATGCTTTACAAAATTGAATCAATCAGTTACAGATATGAATTTTTATATGATGAATTTGGCAATTTAGCGCAAGAATTATACACTTACATAAATGATGAATCATCGAATTTCAAGTGTACCTACACATACGATGACAACCAAAATATGTTGAGGCGCAATATTTATTCTTGGTCAAATGGCGACTGGTTTTACAGTAGCTACGAAGAATTTACCTATAACGATTTAAATCAACGAATTACGCGAACCAATGCCAATAATTTCGGAGAAGGATTCACCATTGGCGGAATTGGCTATTATGAATACAATGAAGACGGAAACTTAGCTTCATATCTCCAACAAATCAATATGGGCAACTACTATGATGATCTTGACTCAATGGTTTATTTATATGATGAAGATCAAAAATGGGTGGGCTTCGAATCATATTCCGTTGAGGGCAATGTATGGTCACTTTACTATCGGAGCGAAATGACTTATAATCAGAACAATAAATACGATAGTCTCATTGATTTATTCTTAACAGATGGCGTGTGGGAACTCAATACCAAGTATCATTGGACTTACAATAGTGAAAACAATCCGGAAGAACGCAATTATCATATCACCGACGGAAATGGCGGCTGGTCGTCCCCACAAGATAAATATGTTTTCAGATACAGATCAGACCTTGAATCGGAAAACGTGTTATTCCCTTATGCAGCAAGTATTTACAATGAATGGGAAAATCGGTTTGGAGCCTCTGTTCCCGTTGATGAAGAAGATTGGTGGACAATTAACCTGAATGACAATCAACTCACCTATATTGAAACCTCCACTTACTATTACGCACCATTTCACGCCGGTATTTCCGATAACCGCAAGGCGAGCTACACCGTTTCCCCGAATCCCGCGCAAGATCAACTCCAATTGGATTTTGGCAATGAATCCAATGTAAACGTTATGTTCTATGACATTTCCGGGAAATTGCTCAATCAATATATGGTAAACCATTCAGAGACCATCTCTTTGGCTAATTACCCCCAAGGGATATACCTAATGAAAGCCTACTCGAACAATCAATTAATTGGTACAGAAAAAATTATCAAATATTAACGCATTTCAGTTTCGTTGTGTGCAGATTTATCGTAATGATTTTCGGATTTTGCTTGAATAAAAACTACTGCGAAAATGCCGCCGATTCGCATACGAATGAGATAAAAAAAATAATAAATTTTATTTTGCAGAAAAAGTAATTTATAATAAAAAAAATTGTATTTTTGCAGCCCGAAAATAAGAATGATAAAATATTAAAAGAGAAGATTATTATGTATTTGACACCTGAAGTTAAACAAAACATTTTTAAGGAAAACGGAAAAAACGAAGTAGATTCCGGCTCACCGGAAAGCCAAGTAGCTTTATTCACATTCAGAATTAAGCATTTGACCGAACATCTTAAACTGAATCACAAAGATTTAAGTACCAAGCGTTCGCTGATTGCCTTGGTTGGAAAAAGAAGAAAAATGTTAGATTATTTGAAAAAACAAGATATTGAACGCTATAGAGCTATTATCAAGAAACTTGGTTTAAGAAAATAACCTTATTTTTAAAGGTCTCTAAAAAAGGCAATTTTTTCAAATTGCCTTTTTTATATTTATTATACTCATAAAAACGAAACAAATATGATTGGAATCAACAAAACATTTGACTTGGGCGATGGTCGAGAAGTCATGATAGAAACAGGTAAATTAGCAAAACAAGCTGACGGTTCTGCCGTTGTAAAAGTTGCGAATACCATGCTTTTGGCGACTGTTTGCTGCAAAAAAGAAGCCGTTGAAAACACGGATTTTATGCCCTTGCAAGTTGAGTATCAAGAAAAATACGGTGCTGTAGGTCGCTTCCCCGGCGGTTTTTTTAAACGCGAAACCCGCCCGTCGGAATACGAAATCTTAATTGCACGCTTGGTAGACCGCGCTTTACGCCCACTCTTCCCCGATAACTTCCACGCCGAAACACAAGTCCTCGTGACTTTAATCTCCGGCGACAAAAACAACCTCCCTGACGCTTATGCAGGCTTGGCTGCCTCCGCCGCCTTAGCCGTTTCCAATATCCCATTCCTCGGTCCTATCTCCGAAGTGAGAGTTGGCAGAATTGACGGCAAAATGGTCATCAACCCGACTGTGGAAGAGATGGAAAATTCAGACATCGACATGATTGTTGCCGCTTCAATGGACAATATCATGATGGTAGAAGGCGAAATGAAGGAAATCTCCGAAGCCGATATGGTAGAAGCGCTCAACGTGGCTCATGCTGCCATCAAAATTCAATGTCAAGCTCAATTGGACTTGGCTGCGATGGTCGAAAAGGCAAACCCAAAACGCGAATACTGCCACGAAACTAACGACGATGATTTGCGCGAATTCGTCAATAAAGCTACCTACGACAAAGTTTATGCTGTAGCCAAATCCTTTATGGGGAAACAAGAAAGAAATGACGCTTTCGACCAAATCGCCACCGAATTGATGGAATCTATTCCCGAAGAAGAAAGAGAAGAAAAAAAATATATGGTTAAACGCTATTTCCACGATGTTCAATATCACGCTGTTAGAAATATGATTTTGAACGAACGCGTAAGATTGGACGGCAGAAAGTTAGACCAAATTCGCCCTATCTGGATAGAAACCGATTATCTTCCTTCTGCTCACGGCTCTGCCATCTTTACCCGCGGCGAAACCCAATCTCTCTCTTCCTGCACCTTAGGTACCAAGTTGGACGAACAAACCATCGACGGTGCCGTTATTGAAGGAACCAGCCGTTTTATTCTTCATTATAACTTCCCACCGTTCTCCGTTGGCGAAGTAAAACCGATCAGAAGCACCGGCAGACGCGAAATTGGTCACGGCAACTTGGCACACCGTGCTTTGAAACCGATGATTCCTTTTGATGATCCTGAATTTCCTTATACCGTAAGATTAGTTTCCGACATCTTGGAATCTAACGGAAGCTCCTCAATGGCAACCGTTTGCGCCGGCACCTTAGCTCTTTACGACTGCGGTGTTAAAATGAGAAAACCTGTTTCCGGCATCGCTATGGGTTTAATTACCGACGAAAAAACCGGCAACTATGGTATTCTGTCCGACATTTTGGGCGATGAAGACCACTTGGGCGATATGGACTTTAAAGTTTGTGGTACCGCCGACGGTATTACCGCCTGCCAGATGGATATTAAAGTAAACGGTCTTTCTTCCGAAATTATGGCAGAAGCACTGGAACAAGCTCGCAGAGGTCGTTTGCACATCTTGGGCGAAATGAAAAAAGCCATCGCTGAACCGCGCGAAGATTACAAACCCTTTGTTCCTCGTATCGTTAAAATGCAAATTCCTCGCGACCAAATCGGTGCCGTTATCGGACCCGGAGGGAAAATTATTCAAGAATTACAACGCGAAACCAATACCGTTATCAATATTCAAGAACAAGACAATTTCGGCGTGATTGACATTGCCGCCGCCAATATTGATGATATCAACGCCGCGATAGCTCGTATTAAAGGCATTGTCGCTGTTCCCGAAGTAGGTGAGATTTACGAAGGTAAAGTGAAAAATATCCAATCTTTTGGCGCATTCGTGGAAATACTCCCCGGCACTGACGGATTGTTGCATATTTCCGAAATCGAACATCGCAGATTAGAAAAAGTGGAAGATGTCCTGAAGATTGGCGATATGATCACAGTTAAATTGATTGCGGTTGACGATAAAGGTAAATTGAAATTGTCCCGCAAAGTATTACTCCCTAAACCGGAACCCAAAGCGAAAAATTAATCTTTTGCTTTAATAATATTAAGATTTATACGAAATTCATTATGATGATAGGCTATTCGCCAAAATCATCATAATGAATTTTTTCTTGCGGAACTCCCAATCTATCCAGCATCTTTAATACTGCCTGCAACATCATCGGCGGACCGCAAATGTAATACTCAATATCTTCAGGGTTTGCATGAGACTTTAAATATTGGTCAAAAATTACTTGATGAATGAACCCAATATGTCCCTGCCAATGGTCATGCGGCTGCGGGTCGGAAAGGGCAACATGAAATGAAAAGTTGCTATTATTAGCTGCAATTTCCTCAAAATCATTTATATAAAACAACTCCTGCACCGAACGTCCGCCATACCAGAATGTCGTTTTCCGTTGCGTGTGTTTGGTTTTAAATTGATCGAAGATATGGGAGCGCATCGGAGCCATTCCTGCACCACCGCCAATGAACATCATTTCGTTATCGGTATCTTTCACAAAGAATTCTCCGTAAGGACCGGAAACCATGACTTTATCGCCCGGGCGAAGCGAATAAATGTATGACGAGGCAATTCCAGGGTTTATTTTTTCAAAACGGTTTTTTTTGTGATTAAAAGGGGGCAACGCAATGCGCACGTTCAGCATGACAATCCGATTCTCTTCCGGGTAATTTGCCATGGAATAAGCTCTTACAGTCGGCTCACTATTATTCATTTGCAAACCAAATAGTTGCATTTTTTTCCAATCGGCGCGGTATGGGTTATCAAAGTCAATATCTTTAAAAGCGATTTTAGTCGCAGGGACATCAATTTGTATATAACCGCCAGAGCGAAAATCAAGTGTTTCATTATCAGGGAATTGAAGTATTAATTCTTTAATAAAAGTGGCGACATTTCGATTGGAAACGACCGTACATTCCCATTTTTTAATTCCAAAAAACTCTTTAGGAATTTCAATTTCCATATTCTCCCTAACTTTTACCTGACAAAAGAGGCGATAGTTATCGGCAGCCATTTTTCTTGAAATATGAGCCATTTCGGTTGGCAAAATATCTCCGCCGCCAGATAGTACTTTCCCTTTGCATGTCCCGCAAGTTCCGCTGCCCCCGCAAGCCGACGGTACAAATACTTTCTCATCGGAAAGTGCCTGCAACAACGAACAACCGCGCTCGTGCTCAATCACTTTTTCTCCATTAATTTTAATCTGCACCTTCCCCTCCGGTACCAATTTTTTGCGGACAAACAGCAAAATTGCCACTAATGTCCAAATCAGAAGGAGAAAAATCAAAACTGCCGCAATCACTGTTAAAACTGTCATCGTATAACGCTTTAAATTCCCAAAAATGCCATAAAACCTATTCCCATCAAGCCGGTTATGATATACGCAATTCCGTTCCCTTGCAAAGGTTTCGGAATATCCGAATATTTCAATCGGTCACGAATGGCTGCAAACGCTACAATTGCCAGCATCCAACCAATACCTGAACCTAAGGCATAAACAAAACTATGTGTAACATCAGGAAAATTCTTTTCCTGCATAAATAAAGAACCACCCAAAATTGCGCAATTCACAGCTATGAGCGGCAGAAAAATCCCCAACGCCTGATACAAAGAGACTGAAAATCGCTCGATTACCATCTCCAATAATTGTACAATAGCGGCAATGACAGCGATAAAAATAATTAAGGTAAGGAAAGACAAGTCTACATTTACCCAATCCGCCGAAATCCATTTCAACGCCCCACTTTGTAACAAATATTTATTAATCAAATAATTGACGGGCATTGTGATGATCAATACAAAACAAACTGCCACACCCAAGCCAAAAGCAGTCTTGACATTTTTTGAAACTGCCAAATATGAACACATGCCTAAGAAATAGGCAAAAATCATATTATCAATAAAAATTGAACGAACAAAAATATTAGCTAATTCCATTATTTCACTTGTTTTAGTTTTGAATTTCGCATCCATATCAGCACTCCGACCAGAATCAGAGCCATTGGCGGCAAAATCATTAAACCGTTATTCATGTATCCATGTTCATAAAAAGAAGCCGGAATAATCGGATAATTCCAAAGTGTTCCGGAGCCAAGCAATTCACGACAAATTGCCACAACCGTCAATACCAAACCATACCCCAAACCATTGAAAATACCATCAAAGAATGATGGAACTGGCGCGTGCGACAGCGCAAATGCCTCTAATCTGCCCATAATGATACAATTTGTTATGATAAGTCCCACAAAAACCGACAACATTTTACTAATATCATACACAAAAGCTTGGAGAAATTGGTCAACGATAATAACTAAAAAAGAGACAATCAATAGTTGAACAATAATCCGTATGCGCGGTGGTATTGTATTGCGAATCAATGAGATAACAAAATTTGAAAAAGCGCAAACAACGGTCACGGAGAGTGCCATGACTACTGCGGGTTTAAGTTGGGCAGTGACAGCCAATGCGGAACAAATGCCCAGAAGTTGCACCAAAATTGGATTATCTTTGCTTAATGGTCCTAAATATTTTTTCATTTTTCAACTTCTTTAATACTTTTATAAAGCATTTCTTGCACGCCGTTACTGGTGATGGTAGCACCGGAAATGGCATCAACGCGATTGGCATCTTCCACTCCCCCACCCGACTTGGCTTTTTGCAATATCTTGATAGATACGAACTTACCATTACTATCGTATATTTTTTTCCCAATAAAGGAATCAGCAAATTTTTTCTCCGTAATGTTGGCACCCAATCCGGGAGTTTCCGATTTGTGCGAAAAAACGGCTCCTTTGATGGTATTGAAATCGTCAGCCAAGACCACATAACCCCATATTTTTCCCCATAATCCCTTTCCATCGACAAAGATGACGGTTCCCTGCGTACCATCGGCGCATTGAATTGTGTACATTTCGCGCTGTGTGGAACTTTCCAAGGGTGCGGCAATTTTACTAAAAAGCGGCAATGCATCTTCTTTCGCAATTTGATCATAGCCGGCAGCCTGCAATATTTGTTGAGCTTTTTCTATTTCCTGATTTTGCATTTGGCGCGGTTTCAGAGCAATGGAAACAACCGACAACAATCCTGCAATAATTACCACTAAAGCAGTGATATACAAAAAGATATATTTATTACTAAAATTTTTCATTGCTTCAAATTTTGAGTGGACAATGAGCGGGCAGCTCTTCTCTTTCTTCGGCGGATATTCTGTTGAATAACGGCGTAATCAATGAGCGGCGCGAAAATATTCATCAATAAGATGCTCAACATCATACCTTCCGGGTACCCTTTATTGAGAACGCGAATAACAATTGCCAGCGCGCCAATCAGAAATCCATAAATAAATTTTCCTGATTGTGTGTGTGTTGCAGTAACGGGGTCGGTAGCCATATAAACTGCACCAAACAAGAAACCGCCCATTAAGAGTTGTTCATACGCCGGTATTGACATGGCCGGCGTGATACCCAGTACATTAAAAAGCGACCCCATTGCCAAACCGCCCACAATTACAGAAAGCATGATCCGCCAGCTTCCCACTTGGGTAAAAAGTAAGATGCACGCGCCCAGCGCAATAGCAATTTTAGACGTTTCGCCGATACTACCGGGTATCGTACCGATGCACATTTCAGCAATCGACGGCAAAGAATCGACGGATCCATTCATTAGCAATCCCAAAGCGGTGGCACCGCTTACGGCATCGGCTTGCTCGGCTATCCAAACGGTGTCGCCGGAAATGACTGACGGATAAGCAAAAAAGACAAATGCACGCGCTACCAATGCGGGGTTCAGAAAGTTATAGCCCGTACCGCCAAAAACCTCTTTGGCAAAAAGAACAGAAAAAGCCGTGGCTATTGCCAAAATCCACAACGGAAGTTCGGGCGGCATAATCATCGGAATGATAAAGCCGGTTACGAAAAAACCCTCCGCCACCTCGTGCTTGCGCTTTTGAGCAAAGATAATTTCTATGGTAAGCCCCACCACATAAACGACCAAAACCATCGGCAACCACTTCAAAAAACCATACCAAAAACATTGAAACAGAGTACTTTCTATACCTTGCGATAAAAAATGCTGATAGCCGATATTCCACAAACCGAAAAGCAGAGGCGGAAACAATGCTATCATGACCGTTATCATAATGCGCTTCATGTCCACTGCATCGCGAATGTGACTTCCACCCTCCGTAACCGTAGCGGGCGTAAGCAAAAAAGTATCTATGGCATCATATAACGCCCGAAAGGGATACAAAGTCCTCCCTTTTTCAAATTTACGTCCTAATTTTTTACTCCACCGATTCAAAAAATCCATTGTCTCAACCAATTAATTGTTTTTTAAATAAAAAAGAGCATCGCGGATGATTTGCTGGCAGTTCATTTTAGAAGGACAAACTACCTCACACAAAGCAAAATCCTCATCATCAACTTCATAAATACCCAAATTTTCCATCATTTCAATATCTTTTGTGATACAGGCTTTTAAAAGCGACAACGGAATTATGTCAAAAGGGAACACTTTTTCATAAATGTCAGTCATGACAAAATTCCGGTGTCCTCCTTGCAAAGAAGTCGAAAAATCATACTTATCACGAATTCCCAACCAAGATAAAAAGGTATGCGACAAACTCCATTTTTTCAAACCCGGCAACAGCCAGCCCATGAACTCGCGCTCGCCGCCTTCGGGAATCATCGTTATCTGACTATCATAAAATCTTACCGAAGGAAAATCAAATAATTGGCTACCTGTCAGAATGTTACCGCTTATTTTTCTTACTTTTCGTTCTCCTTTTATATCAAATAGTGAGGAACAATCCGCGCCATAAATCATTTGCCAATAGGCAGGTTTGTCAATACATGGTCCGGTTACGGCAATTATTTTTTCAAAAGAAAGCTCATTTTTCAAGAAAAGGTGACCGATTGTTGCAACATCTTGCGGTTGAATATACCAAACTGTTTCGCCCTTATTGATAGGCGAAATCTTGTGAATATGAGTTCCTACATTTCCTGCCGGGTGCGGACCCTGGAAAAAATAGTGTTCCACATCTGCGGTTGCCCGAAAAGCTATGTTGTCAAGGTCCCTATTCATACAAAGACAAAGACGCGGGCATAACATTTTTAATAATCTGATTCCTTCATAAAAATCATCAAAACGATTCTGCATCAAGAAGTTATAATCCGGTGCCAAGGGTGCGCTATCAAAACATGGAATAAAGATGGCTTTGGGCATGACTTCCGGATTGGGAATGGTAGAAAACGGTCGCTGTCGAAAAAACGGGAATAGTCCGTATTGCAAAAGAAGACGAAGCAACGAGGCACGGTCGGTGGGACGTTCCACCGACTGTGGCAAGGAGCACGTATCCGAATTACGACCCAACACAATCGCCTGAATAACGCGCTTTTCTCCTCTTACGATTTGTTTCACCGTTCCGCAAATGGGGGAAACAACTACCATTTCTGCGTTATTTTTGTCGGCAAACAAGGGCGTACCGATTTGCACTTCATCACCCTCGGCAACTAACAATTTTGGGGTCAGCCACCTAAAGTCGGATGGGTGAACATAAAAAAAATCGGGGAACAACTGATGTAGTTCCTGTTTAGCGTCTCCCTTTAATTGAATATTATAACCTTTTGATATACAGTATTTTGTTTTCACAATGAAATTTGATTATAGAACATAATTTATACTAATAGATGTTCCAATAAAATTTTAACACCAATTCCGATTAAGATAATGCCGCCGATAATTTCAGCAGATTGTTGGTAGCGATTTCCGAATTTATGACCGATAAAGGAGCCGGCAATTGAAAAAGCGAATGTCGTGATGCCAATTACGAAAAAGGAGAGAAATAAATGATTGGGTTTGAGTAAGGAGAAAGAGATTCCGACTGCCAAAGCGTCGATGCTGGTAGCAATAGACAGAAGGAGCAACTCTTTCATATTGAGAGAATAAGATTCGGATGTTTCTTTTTTATGGAAGGATTCTATCAACATTTTGCCACCGATAAAGAGCAACAAACCGAAAGCCACCCAATGGTCAAAATCGACGATGTATTGTTGAAATTGGCTACCTATCAGCCAACCTATCAAAGGCATCAAGGCTTGAAAACCGCCAAAGAAAGCAGCGATAATCAGGGAATATTTCCATTTGAACGGTCTCATACCGAGACCTTTGCAGATGGACACCGCAAAAGCATCCATAGAGACACCAATTGCAATTAGAATGACGGAAAATAGTCCCATTATTTATTAAAAAGAAAAGACGGCAGAACTGCCATCTTTTCTGAAATGATTCAATATTATTCTAATTCATGAATTACCAAGCCGGAACGAAGTTTAGGTTCAAACCACGTAGTTTTCGGGGGCATAATATTACCTGAATCGGCGATATTGATCAATTGTTGCATAGAAACGGGATACAAAGCAAAAGCGACTTCCATTTCTCCATTATCCACACGGCGGTTCAATTCGCCTAAGCCTCTGATTCCGCCAACGAAATCAATGCGTTTTGAAGTGCGCAAGTCAGCGATTCCCAGCAATTTATCCAGAACCAAATTGGACAAAATGGTAACGTCTAACACGCCAATGGGGTCATTATCATCGTAAGTCCCTTTTTTAGCGTTCATTTTGTACCAATTTCCGTCCATATACATGCTAAACTCGTGCAATTGAGCGGGTTTGTAAATATCGGCACCCATTTTTTGAACATCGAAACTTTCTGCCAACAATTGAAGGAACTCATCTTTGGAATGTCCGTTCAAGTCTTTCACAACGCGGTTATAATCAATAATTTTCAATTGGTTATCGGGGAAGATGACAGCCATGAAGTAGTTATATTCTTCGTTACCGGTATGGTTGGGATTATTTCTACGTTTTTCGCTACCTACCAAAGCGGCGGCGGCGGTGCGGTGGTGACCGTCAGCAACATACAAATAAGGAATATCGTTTTTGAAGATTTCTGCAATTCGTTGATTGGTACGAGCATCGTTGATAACCCAGAAGTGGTGTCCGAAACCGTCATCGGAAACGAAATCGTATTCTGCTTCTTGATTTTTAACGATATTGTCAACAATTGCATCTATCTCTTTATTAGCAGGATATGAAAAGAAAACGGGTTCTACATTCGCATTAGTAATTCTAACGTGAATCATACGGTCTTCTTCTTTATCCTTGCGGGTCAGCTCATGTTTTTTGATATGATTGTTCAAATAATCATCCACGTATGCGCAGCCAACGATTCCGTATTGGGTACGACCGTCCATGGTTTGAGCATAAATATAAAATTTTTCTTCGGTATCTTTTACCAAATAGCCCTCTTTTTTGAAGAGATTAAAATTCTCAACTACCTTATCATAAACTTGTTGTGAATGTTCGTCGGTACCTTTGGGAAGGTCAATTTCTGCCTTGGTAACACGAAGTAAAGAGTACGGATTTCCAGCAGCTTCCTGACGTGCTTCTTCGGAATTAAGGACATCGTATGGACGAGATGCCAATTGTTTTACAATTGATTTCGGGGGACGTAATCCTCTAAACGGTTTTACTATTGCCATAATTGATTAATTTTGGGTGATTAAAATTTGGCTGCAAAGGTACATGATTTTTCCATACAAATAAGTCCCTTTTTATCATATTTTTACGGAAAGATAAGATTTTCGCTGCTAAATTTTTTTCTCTTTTCCCAAAAGATTTTCATTTACCCAATCGGCAAAAGCGGTCAGTAATTCTTTATGATAATAATGCTTAAAAACATATTTATCGGCATCTTTATCCTGAATGATTTCAGTATTATGACGCAGCGGAAGGATTCCCTGCACGCGCCGATTCAGTTTGCGGATTTTTCTTTTTTTATTGTGAAACCCAATATTATCAATTAAATTTACATTGGGAATGATGCTATAGCCTTTTAAATTCCACAGGTGGAAGATGTATTGATAGTCCCAAATATCAATTGAATAATTTTGTAAGATACGGTAGCGCTTACTCCAGAATATTTTTTCTTTCTTTTTATTGATGTAAGGAGCCATCATTTCGCTAAAATCGACTTCTTTCAATTCGAGCATTTTCAAATCAAAACCTTTCCATCGATTTTTCCAAGTAGCGAAGCCCCAAGTGGGGGCATAAGCAGAGAAATAATAAGAGTTCTTATTCTTGCGTTCACGTTTTAACATGTTTGTTCCGCCAATATGAACAATACGCATATCATCGCGATAAGTCTCTAACAATTCTTTGCAATAAGGGAAAAAATCAACGTGTGGCAGGGTGTCATCAAACAGCACAATTCCCTCATTTTCATTTTCAAAGAACCAATTCATTGCCTGCATTAACATCTTTGATTTGCAGAGATGTTCATCTTTAAAAAGTTTATTGACTTGACAATCCCAATTAGGCATAAACACGCAACGAGCTTTGACGCACAGGGCATAATCATTTCTATCATTGGGGATTGCGCCATTAGCGGCGACATATAAACGCGATGGTTTAATCTGTTTTAAAACAGAGAACAGATTATGCGTTTCAGTGGATTGGTTATAAATAATGACTAAAACGGGGACATCAAACATAGCTACAAATTTTCGGCAAAGTTACATTTATTTTTCAAATGGAGAAATATAAAATCCACAGCTACCAATGCTGCCATGGCCTCAACGACCGGTAACACGCGCGGGGCGACCGATACATCATTTCGAACATTATTTTTAAAAAACGTTGTATTTCCTTTATAATCAATAGTTTGTTGTTCAATTTCGATAGATGGAATAGGTTTAAACGCCACTTGGAAGCAGACATCTTGCCCGTTGGTAATACCGGCTTGAACGCCGCCATCGTGGTTAGAACCGAAGGTAAAATCGTTATGTTGTTTATCATTATAGTCACTTCCGCACATGAGGGCACTTTTGAAGCCGCAGCCTATTTCAAAACCTTTGCAGGCATTGATAGAAAGCATGGCGGCGGCGAGGCGTGCATCAAATTTGTCATAAACGGGTTCGCCCAAGCCGGCGGGAAGATTCTTAATGATGCAACCCACCAGTGCGCCGGCGGAATCTCCACTCCGACTGATTGGGGCAACACTGACGACATGGGCTTGTATATCAACAGAATATTTCTTTAAGATAAGTTTGGCGATGGCACCTGCCACCACACGACAGACCGTTTGGCGCGCCGACGCTCTCCCACTCTGCTCATTGCAAGTATGTCCATATTTCTCCTTATACACGAAAGAGGCATGAGAGGGTTTAATTATTTTATCAAGCACCTCATCAATGATAACATCTTCATTTTCAATAATAAAAGCGATTGGCGAACCATTTGTATAGTTTTCATAAATGCCTGACAAAAAGCGAACACTATCTTTTTCTTTGCGCCGAGTAGAGTCTGAATGATTGGAGGGTGCTCTGCGCGATAATTCTTGTGCAATAAACACTTCATCTACATAAATACCTGACGGACAGCCATCAATGATTCCACCCACGCATTTGCCGTGTGTTTCTCCAAAATCGGTCAATCTGTAAATTCTGCCAAAAGTGTTCATGGGGTAAGCTCGGTTAGGTTTGTTCGGGAGATAGGTGCAAAAAACACGTCATATTTTGTTGTGGGACGATACGCGCTCAGCCACCTGAAATTTTTTAATTTTCTCTCTTTTTCTTCTAATTCGGAATCCGGATAGATAGTACCATCGGGGTCATTATAAAAAGTTATCGTTTCTATTTCATTATCATTCAAAATAATACGCATCTCGCTGGCAACAGTGCTATTAATACCTATCAATGAAGTATCTTCTTCCAAAATATAGTACAAACATTCGGCATTCCCGATTACATCAACGCGAGTCAGTTCTCGATTCACAATTTTGCCGGTGATGTCCATCCCTTTTATTTGATTAAACTCGGTATTATCGAATATGGAAGAGACAATAAATCCGGATCTGCGAAGATAGATATTGACATTAACCGAATCAATAATATCAAAACGGATGGTGTCGGCGGTCATCTGATTGTCGCCCGACCAAACCACCGGATTATAGTACATAATCACCAATGAATCTTCAACTAAATAAACTAAAGAATCACAAGCCCCTTGAATATCACCACGAAAGAACTTAGCACGATTGAAAGCCAACATTTCTTTCGGGTTTTGAAGAGTATCAAAAAGAACTTTTAAGGTATCGGCATGCAAATAAAGTGAATCTCTGTTTTCGATAAGAATAAGTAAGCTGCTATCGGTTACAGTAGAATAGCCTCCATTTTCAAAATATTCGATATAGTTTCCTTGAACGATATAATTTTTGGAAGAATCAATTAATTGCACATTATTCCAAGCTTCACCGTAGCTCAAACCTTTATCATAATACATACTATCTCCCACAACGTGCTGTGAATCATTGAACATCACTACATTACTAACCAATTGAGTAATATCGAATTGGGTATTGTACCAGCCTCTGTCGGTGAATATCTCGTTTTCATCTGAAATCAGATGAGTACGGGATAAAAAATAGGCGATTTGCGATTTGGTATCGAAGGCAACAGAATCGCTATTAGCTGTATATGAATTATTTACCAATAAGACAGAATCATAAAGGTGCGCCATTTTTTCATAAGTATTATAAAAACCGGTCTTACTGGTCAGCACATTTTCCTGATTCACCATTTTCCCGCCGGTGATATAATAAGCTATATCTTTATTGAGGTCATAAATGAGGCTGTCAGTATAAAGTGTTGCCGATTTATCTTTAAGAATGACGTTTCTTGAAATCGAAATCGTGCGTTGATCGCCATCATACAGCAGATATTCTCCGAACAATGTAACGGAATCATTGATAATGATCTTAATACGGCGGCTAAAAGCTTCTATTTGATTTGTGTTTCTATAATGGAAGGCAGTATCGCAATAGCCGATGGTATTTTCGTGACGAAAAACGACATTGCCGATATATTGTTCCACGCCGGGTTTTAAATTTTCATCGTATTGCAGTAAATTTGCCTCAAAATAAATTTTCTTTTGGGCTTCTAACTTTGATGAAATCAAAATTAGAAAAACGAGAAAGCATAACGATCTCAGTAATTTATTCATTGACTGCTATTTAGATTCATTGGCGGAGGGGATTGTATTTCCATCAACAGAAATCATTCTATCATCTTTGTAAACAATCGTCTTGATGATGTTGCCGTCGGTATTATAATATATTTCATCTCCGTTTTTACGGTCATTGACGTAATGATTTTTCATAGAGAGGTTTCCGTTGGCATCGTAATGTAATTGTTCGCCGGTTCCTTTGGCAAAAGAGCCTTCGCCGGCAATGGCGCCCCGTTCATCATAATATATCCATTTTCCGTCTGACAGACCATCTTTGTACGCGCCCACCGTTTTTATTCTATCTTTTCCCCACCATGAACAATAAGCACCATTTTTCTTTCCTTTGCTAAAATTGGTTTCCGATGTTTTAATTCCATTTACATCATACGTAGTTTGTTTTCCATCTAATACATCGTTACGATAAAATTCCTCGGTATCAATATTTCCGTTAAAAAAGAATTTGCGAAGGCGTCCCTCTTTTTTATCGTTTTTCATCGTCATTTCAAGGATTTTGACGCCACCTTCATCGTAGTAAACTGCCAAACCCTCTTTTTTATCACCTTTATACTCAATTTTCGATTTGAGCGAACCGGATGGGAAATACTCTTCTTTCGTTTTCTGACAGGAAACTAAAAGCACACAAGCCAAGAAGCAAAGGATATATTTATTCATTTTTACCATTCTCGGTATCGTTAAAAGATTCAACATTTTCCTGAATGACGGCGATTGGATGCAATTTTTTCTTGTTTCTATTTTTGCGCCAAATGCCGAAATCAGCGAACAAGCTGTACAAGATAGGAATCAGCACCAATGTTACCAAAGTAGAGACAGACAAACCCCAAGCGACAGTCATACCCAATGAGTTCCACATTTCAGCGCCTTCGCCTTTACCAACTGCCAAGGGGATCATCCCTAAGACGGTGGTGAGCGTAGTCATCAAGATGGGGCGGAGACGAGACTTCCCGGCGGTAACTACGGCATCGCGTACCGACATGCCACGCTCGCGGCACAGAATCGTGTAGTCAATCAGCACAATACCATTTTTAACAACGATGCCTATCAGCATCAACAATCCGACCAAAGCCATCACGCCTAACGGAGTATTGGTAACTGCCAATCCGATAAAGACGCCGGTCAGGGCGAACGGGATAGAGAACATAATGACAAACGGATAGGTAAAGGACTCGAACTGGGAAGCCATTACAATGTATACCAGCAGGACAATCAAAATCATCAAGGTGATCATATCGGAGAATGATTCTTGTTGTTCTTCCCACGTACCGCCCACGATGTAAGACAAATCGGCGGGTCTATCCATTTTGCTCAATACATTTTCGGCACCGGCCACCACGTCACTTAAAACACCGTCTTTCCCGACAATGCAGGAAACTTTGACCACACGTTCCCGATTCTTTCGTTCGATAGTAGGTGGGGTAAAGCGTTCTACGACGTTCCCCAAGTCTTTCACTCTGATTCCGGAGCCGGACGTATTATAAACCAAAATATTCTCAATGGCACTGATATCTTGTCTATATTGGGGGGCATAGCGAACTTTAATATTGTTTTCGTCACCATCTTCGCGATAATAGGAAGCAATTGCACCATTAAAACGATTTCTCACGTAAGTAGAAGCCGTGGTCAAGTTAAGACCGTTTTCCGCCAATTTTTCTCTGTCGAAATCAATTTGAATTTCGGGAACATATTCACTTCTACTGATATTCACTTCAGAACAGCCCTTTACTTTGAGCATTTGTTTTTTCAATTCTGCGGCAAATTTATCAGATGTCTCAAAATCATAGCAATACAATTCCACATCTACGCTGCTTTGACCTGCCATACCGCCACCTCCAACACTGACTTGGGATTCTGTTAATTCAGAATATTCTGCCAAATCTGCACGGATAGCATCGGCAATTTGGGTAATGGAACGCTCTCTGTCCACCTTACTGGTAAAACGCATATTGAATTTGACGATATGAGAACCTGTTTCGCCCATAATTCCGAAAGTATTGTCTTCGTCGGGCTGTCCAACAGAGAAGTTGCAAACCATTAATTCAGGATATTCTTTTTTCATGCGTTCCGTAAATTCCAGACCGAACGCACGGCTCTTTTCCATACGGGTACCGATGGGTAACTTCACTGTAGCTGACATTCGACCTTGGTCTTGGGTCGGGAAGAACTCGGTAGGAATAATTTTCATCAGGGTTAAACTTCCCAAGAAAATGGCAAGCCCTCCCACTACTACAATTGCTCTGTGCGAGACGCACCAGCCGAGTATTTTAGAATAAAATCTGTCTAACCATTTCAAACTGATTTCAATGGGTTTATAAATGGCACCAAACACTTTGCCACGGCTTGGGTTGGTTTTCAGCATGAGGGAACAAAGCATGGGGGTCAGCGACATTGCCGCGAACATAGAAACCGCCATCACAATGGTGATAATCCAACCTAACTGTTTAAACATAATACCGGAAACCCCTTCCAAAAAAGTAAGCGGCAAAAATACTGCAAACAGTACTAATGTGGTAGCAATAATGGATAGTGAAACTTCGCTGGTGGCAAAAATGGCTGCCGATTTGGGCTTGGTCCCTCGCTCAA
Organism: Bacteroidales bacterium; assembly: GCA_023229985.1. GTDB lineage: Bacteria > Bacteroidota > Bacteroidia > Bacteroidales > WCHB1-69 > UBA1756. Next base: position 20,391 of record JALNYF010000008.1, read on the forward strand.
TATGGGTCGTAATATTTTCCAAAACCACAATCGCATCATCGACGACCATCCCAATGGCAATACTCAGCGATGATAATGAAATTATATTCAAACTATTACCGGTAATTGCCAGATAAATAAATGATGCTACCAAAGAAACCGGAATGACGATGGCAATAATAAAGGTCGCACGCCAACGTCCCAAGAAGAAAAGAACCACTAATACAACCAATATCAATGTTATGATAATAGCTTCTTGCAAACTGTTGATGGTATTGGTAATACTATCTGAGGTATTGGCGATGACGCCGATTTTAACATCAGACGGAAGGTCTTTTTGTATTTCGGGGAGCATGTCCATTACTTTTTGCGAAATTGCAACCGAATTGGCCCCGGATTGTTTTTGGACAATGATCATCGCACCACGCACCCCGTTATTGTACACTTCCTGCATGCGTTCCTGCACTGTATCTTTGACGATAGCGACATCACGGAGATATACATTTTTATTATTATAGCTGCCCACTACAATATCTTTCATTTGCAAAGCATCGCTAAACTCGCCTTGCACACGCATGGAGTAGGTTTCTGATCCGATATCAGCGGTACCTAAAGGAAAATTTCGGTTTTCGGCACCGATGAGGGCGGCTATACTCTCAATGGTCAAATTATAAGCCTCCAATTTATAGGGGTCGCAATATACTGCCACCTCGCGTTGCGGTGCGCCGGAAATGGAAACCGTCCCTACCCCGCCGATTCTGCTAATGGGTGACGCTACTTTGTTATCCAATATTTTATATAGGGCATTCGTGCTTTCAGCAGATTGTACCGACAACATCAAAATAGGAATATCATCCATACTGAATTTAAACAAAAACGGCGTGTTGCAAGCATCCGGCAACATTGATGTCACCATATCCAACTTGTCACGCACATCGTTTGTCGCCTCGACAATATCAATGCCATACTCAAATTCAAGGTTAATAATGGAATAGTTTTCCTTTGAATTGGAGGTAATGTTCTTTAAATCGCTCACGCTGTTGAGGACATTTTCCAACGGCTTGGTAACATTATTCTCAATATCGGCTGCACTTGCCCCCGGGTAGGTGGTAAATACCATAATCGTATTCTCTCCCATATTGGGAAATAAGTCAACCGGCAATTTTGTAAATGAATAAACACCAATAATCGCGACAGCAACATACACTAAGGCTGTCATAATTGGCTTTTTAACAGAAGATTGATATAAGCTCATCTTGTTTTTATTTAGTTATTTGGTTTGTCATCATAAAAATAAAACTTTTTATAAACGATATTTATGAATAATTGTTTTATTTATCTCTGATTTATCCTGCATATTTATCATAAAACATTGATTATCAATAAATTTTATTTATTAAATAATTCCTGCAAATTTACACGTTTTTTTCGATAATTCGCCAAAAAAAACAATAAAAAATCAGGCAGCAATTTATCTATAAATATCTGATAATTAACAATTTATAATTATATTATTGAATCGGTCGTCAATCCATCATCTTGAACGTTTATTTGCACGGCATAATGCGTTTGCGAATTTATCGGACACAAAGACAAATAACCGGACACCATTCTTTTATTCTCAATTACTAACGGGAAACGTTTCAACCATTCATTGTGTTCTGCCAACAATTTACCATCGGAAGGAGAATATTGTACCCGCAACGTGCCAATTTTGTTCGGCAACAAATATTTTTTTACAAACCGGTTTGCCAGCAATCCCATCGTCAAGCGAAGATTGATTTCCACAACGGGATTTAGAAAAAACGCCCCATTTTGCTCATACACAAACATATCTATTCCAAGAAAGCCATGGTAGAACGGTAAAATATTTTCTTTTAAAAATTGTATCAACAAAGATTGCACTTCGTCCAACGCTTTTAAAGGAATCCATTGCCGCAAACTGTGTCGAATATTTTCATCTGGCATCAGGATATTTCCCTGATAAGCCCCATTTTGTGTATTAAAAAGCGAATAACCGCAGAAATTCACATTCTCGAAACACTCAAATTCCATGGCAAAGTCCTGTACAACCTTCCAACGTGGTTCACACATCACACCGCCATATTTTGCTATGGAGTTGAGCACCCAGCCGCGCAAGTTGTCAGTTAATACGCCCATTCCCCGTTTCAGTCCTTTGCCGCTTCCCGACCACGGAAGTTTGAAAATGACATCTTGATAATCTGCCAGAAATTGCTCAATATCTGACATATTTGATAAAAAAACAGCTGTTTTTGGGAATAAATCGGCAAATTCGGATTTCGCTTTCAAAAACGCGCCGGCATCGGCGGCGAAAGCACGATGCGACAATCGGCGCACATTTTGCAGAAAAGCATCATCAGGCAAAACCGATTCTTGCACGCCTTCATTCAGTAATTTTTGTCGAATGGCATGGTCCCAGCCCCACGGTAATACGTGATAAACAGATAATGGTGGAATATCCTCGGACACCACCAACTGTGATTGAATATCAAATATTTCAAAAAGAGAATAGAGCGATTTTCTATCCGCAGTAGAGGGAACTCGCACATTACCGAATCCGAATATCCACGCCGGCAAAGCGGCAACATCATCGGCAAACTGTGTGGCGGAACGAGGAGGCAGATAGTGAGCATTGCCATTCGCCAATGCCAAATCGTGTTCAGGATTAAAAACAAACAGCGTGTTTGGGTCGGTCATAAAAAAGCACTATTTTTCTAAGGCTTCTTCAATTAATCCGGTATAGATCTGTGTCAAATCCAAACCTAAATATTTGATTTGTCGAGGCACGATGCTCATCGCGGTTTGTCCGGGTATTGTGTTGATTTCCAAGAAGTAAGGAATACCTTGCGGGGTAATGATATAGTCAATTCTGACCACGCCGGCGCAGCCCAATTCTTTAAAAATGCGTTCTGAATATTTAAAAATGGTATCGCGCATTTCTGTCGATATTTCTGCCGGCGTAACTAGTTCCAGAAATCCGGGGGTATATTTGGCTTCAAAGTCGTAATACTCTTTTTTACTTTTAATTTCAGTAACTGCCAACGCACGGATTTTCCCATCTATTTTTGCCACGCCGCAGGTTACCTCACGACCGGGGATAAATTTCTCTATCATCAGTTGGGAATCATAACGGAAAGCTTCTTCTACCGCCTGATTCAGCTCTTGTTCGTTATGCACTTTCGTAACGCCCACGCTGGAACCTGAGTTGCAAGGTTTTACAAAACAAGGAAATTGACAAACATCGGCAACTTGTTGAGAACTAATCACATCACCTTTAAAAAAATGCAACGAACGCGAAATAGGGACATCCAATGCGGCGACCGTCAAATTGCAATAATATTTATTAAAAGTAAGAGCAGAGGAAAGCATATCGCAGCCTGTATAAGGCAGATCAATCATATCAAAGTAGGCTTGCAGACGACCATTCTCGCCCGGGTTGCCGTGAATAGCAATAAAAACGGCATCAAAAGCAATCTTTTCGCCATCGAGCGAAATGGTGAAATCATTTTTGTCTATTTCTATGACACGCCCGTCAGTATGGGTATATGACCAGCTATTTCCTTTTAAATGAATAAGATATGGAATAAACAATGATTTATCCAACATCTCCATAATATTTTTTGCCGTTTTTAAAGAAATTTCATATTCGCCGGAGTTTCCACCTGTCATTAAAGCTATTTTTTTCATTTTTTATGATATTAAAAACGTGCAAAAGTATGAATAATTTGCAGATTCACGTAATCGTATAAAAAAATTTATAAACAGAGTCAGGTTACTTCTCTTTGATTATTTTTTGCGGATCCATAAATTTCTATCTAAATGAATCCTTTTTTTGTCGCCGCGCTCGCCGGTAATATAGTAATTTTTTGCTTGTTCATCACCTATTTTGCTCAAAAATGCCTCTTTAATACGGCTAATATTGGTATTCCGGACATCGGGATTATCCACTCTCACCACTTGCGTAATGCTGCTGCGCAACTTTTCTGTATCTGAATAAGGAGACACATTCAGGTAAATTTCAGACAGCTCATCTGCATAATTTTCCAAATCATGCAGATACACCCCTTCCGTATGCCGCAAAAAAAAGATGAAAAGTGTTTTCGGTAAGGCAGACATGGGGATCTCAAGTCGATTATAATCAAGTAGTATAATTTTGTAATTTTCATCAATTTCCAATCTACTAATGCAGGAAAACTGAGGCTTTTGCATATAATCTGTAAAAAATTGAAGAAGCTCCTCTGAGATACTATCCACACGCGATTTCATGAAATCGCGGTACACCTCAAATTCTCCACTTACCTGATAACAAGCCCGCTGAATTTCTTTCATTTTTTGTTCAATGTTGTGCTGTATTTGGATATGAGTACCGGCAAAACAATCAAAAAAGAGCGGTACAAAGCAGGGATGTTGAAATAGGTTAAATTAAGATAAATAATGAATATGACCGCTCAAAAAAAACATTATTCAATCAAGTGCTATCTGCGTGAAAAAGTGTATCTTTGCCGCAAATTTAAAATCAATGAGAAATAACGATAAATCTCCGAAAGTTCGGGCATTTAGCAAAGACAGACCGGCTCGCAAAAGCGGAGGCGACAGACCTAATTCTTCGAAAAAACGAGTACTCCACAGAGAAGGAGATGAAGCAAGTGATGAAAACGGCGCAAAACGAAACTTTCGTAGCGAAAGAAACGACCGTCCGAAACGTCCTTATACTAGAAAATCCGACAATGAACGCGGCGAAAGACGTCCTTACACTAGAAAATCCGATGATGAACGCGGCGAAAGACGCCCTTATACCAGAAAATCCGACAACGAACGCGGCGAAAGACGTCCTTACACTAGAAAATCCGATAGCGAACGCGGCGAAAGACGTCCTTACACTAGAAAATCCGATGATGAACGCGGCGAAAGACGTCCTTATACCAGAAAATCCGATAGCGAAGGTGGCGAAAGACGTCCTTACACCAGAAAGTCCGATGATGAACGCGGCGAAAGACGTCCTTACACCAGAAAGTCCGATGATGAACGCGGCGAAAGACGTCCTTACACTAGAAAGTCTGATGATGAACGCGGCGAAAGACGTCCTTACACTAGAAAGTCCGATAACGAACGCGGCGAAAGACGTTCTTTCTCAAAAGGGAATGACGACCGCAAACGTTCTTTCTCTAAAGGTACACGACCTGAAATCACACCCAAACGGAGAAAACGTCGTGATGTTACTGCCGAATCCGAGATTTTAACTGAAATTGTAGATAGAAGAAAACGCGAAGGTCGCCCTTCAAAAGCCAAAGTTCAAATTCGCTCTTTGGAATATGAAGAACAATATACACCCGTTCGCTTAAACAAATACATCGCCAATGCCGGCGTATGTTCCCGACGAGAAGCTGATACACTGATAGTTGCGGGTGCCATTGCTGTGAACGGAAATGTTGTTACAGAGTTAGGATTTAAAGTAAACCCAACCGATGAAGTTCGTTTTGGGGATAAAGTATTGCAGCGCGAAAAACCGGTTTATTTGCTGTTGAACAAACCCAAAGATTACATCACTACTATGTACGACGAGTTTGATAGAAAAGATGTGATGGAATTAGTGAGAGGTGCGTGCAAAGAGCGTATTTATCCGGTAGGCAGATTAGACCGCGACACGACCGGTTTGTTGTTGTTTACCAATGATGGCGAAATGACCAAGAAACTCACCCACCCTAAGCATAAGATTAAGAAAATATATCATGTCAGCTTAGACAAGAATTTAAAAGTTCCTGATTTTGAAGCTATTGTAAATGGACTTGAGTTTGATGATGAGATGATTGTTCCAGACGAATTAGCTTATGTCGGTAATTCAAAAAGTGAAATTGGAATTACCATTCATTCCGGGAAAAATCGTATTGTGCGCCGAATTTTTGAATCATTAGGCTATCAGGTAGAAAAATTAGATCGGGTTATTTTTGCCGGGCTAACCAAAAAAGATTTACCGCGTGGAAGCTGGCGTTTCTTAACGCAAGGCGAAATCAATATTTTAAAAATGATCAATTAGCTTAATTCTTGCTGCCATTTCCAAGCAGAAAGTATCATATCTTCAACATTATAGCGACAGTTCCAGCCCAAAAGCAAATTAGCTTTTTGGCTGTTGCTATAAATGGCGGGAATGTCACCTTGACGCCGCTCTCCAAATACATAATTCAATTTCCGGTTCGTGATTTTTTCAAAAGCGTGAATCATTTCCAAAACCGAAACGCCGTTGCCACTTCCCAAGTTAAAGACCTCACAATTGACATCGTTTTTATGATTAATGAGGAATTGGAGAGCCTTCACGTGGGCATCTGCAATATCAGAAACGTGGATATAATCACGAATACAAGAGCCATCGCGCGTTTCATAATCCGTACCGTAAACGGTCATTTGCTGACGTTTTCCGATACCTGTTTCCATTAAAATTGGAAACAGATTATTGGGTTGGTCGGACGACAATTCTCCATTTTTTCCACTCATATCGGCTCCTACCGGATTGAAGTATCGGAGCAGGACAAATTGAAGTTCGGGGTGAATGTGCGCAAAAGAACGAATCATTTTTTCCCCAATCTGTTTGGTATGAGCGTATGGGCAAAAAGCCTCTCCGATAGGCGTTTCCTCGGACACGGGAAGTTGTTCGACCTCGCCATAAATAGAACAGGAAGATGAAAAAATAAAATGGGGAATATGATATTGATCGCAGGCTTCCAGCACGTTGGCAAGGGAATTGAGATTATTCCGATAATAGCTTAAGGGTTTGTCAACAGATTCAGGCACAGACTTATATGCTGTGAAATGGATAATTCCGTCAATTTGTTTTTGATGATCCAAAAAATGAAACAGTGCCGCTTTATCACAAAGGTCAACATCATAATTAACGACACTCACGCCGCAAACGGCTTCAATTCTGTCCATCGTACCGGGAGCAGAGCGACTGTAATTATCAACTGAGATAACTTCAAACTCACGGCTTTTAATCAATTCAATCAGCGTGTGAGAACCGATATAGCCGTTTCCACCGGTGACTAAGATTCTTTTCATTAAAAATTACTCTTTAAGTGATTGCAAGAAAGGATGATAGTCATTTTGAATACCAATCGGTTCGGTATTGCGAATGCTTTGGCACAGCCCAACATAATTATACGCGTCTTTGAGTGTAAAGCCCTCGCCGTTCAATATTTTTTGATAAGAAACGGTATGTAAATCCGTAAATCCCTCGCTAAACTCAAATTGCTCGTCACCGATCATAATGGAGCGATAGGTCGTTTTACCGGTTGCCCGCACCTCCGCCGGCACAAAATTGGCGTCCAAGCTCAGGAACCAACGCACGCGGGCGCGTTCCAGATATAAAAAGCCGGCTGCCGTGGATTCAGATTTGTAATGAACAATGTTCTCTTTTACATTTCCAAAGATGCTGGTCAGCATATCAAAAAGATGAACCCCGATATTGGTGGTTATTCCGCCGGATTTTTCCATATCGGATTTCCAAGAATAGTAATACCATTTTCCCCGCCCGGTAATGTACGCCAAATCAATGTCATAAATTTTCCCCGAATGATCGTTTTCTATTTTTTCTTTTAGTTTTAAAACGGAAGGGTGAAGTCGGAGTTGCAAAATATGAAAGATCTTTTTGCCGGTATCCTTCTCCAATTCTCCCAAACCATCTAAATTCCAAGTATTGAGCACGAGCGGTTTTTCGCAAATGGCAAAAGCATTGTTGCGAAGTGCCAAACGAATATGGGCATCGTGCAGATAATTGGGTGAACAAATGGAAATATAGTCCACTGCTTGTGATTTATCTTTTTTGGAAAGGCGATAAATATGTCGGTCAAAACGCTCGGACTCAAGGAAAAGAGCAGCATTCGGAAAATAGCGGTCGATAATGCCGACGCTGTCGGATTTATCCAAAATGGCAACCAAATTATTATTTGTTTCTTTAATGGCTTGCATGTGCCGTGGCGCAATATAACCCGCAGCACCGATGAGAGCAAAATTATTCATTTTTGTAATTTAATGATATAGAATAGTTTATTTAATATTTCCAATTCTTGTTTAGGCTCGCAAAAGTACATGATTTTTTTAAATCCCCTGCCCTCAATTAAAAAAAATCATGTACTTTTGTCACGTTTTTAAACTATCTATTATGAAATTGAATAATATCTACACATTGTTGATAATAAATGCAATGCTGGTGTTGCCATTGGCGGCACAGGACAACGGAATTACACCCGATATGCTCAGTACCATTCAAAAATCATACGCCAAAACTGCGAGCAACAAAGCACTTCAAAATGCCATCGTTAATAACGATATCAACAAATTGGCGATGAGTTACGAGAATGCCGGTGCTTTTGACAGCTATTTTTCAAATAAAGTTAATTCACAGGCAATTTCTGATCAAAAGTCATCCGGACGCTGCTGGCTTTTTACCGGAATGAATGTTTTGCGTTCCAAAACAATCACACAACATGATTTGCCGGCAGATTTCCAATTTTCGCAAGTCCATATTTTCTTCTGGGACCAATTGGAAAAAGCAAACCTCTTCCTGCAAGCCGTCATTGATACCAAAAATCTGCCATTTGATGATAAAAAAGTGGAATGGCTTTTCAAAAATCCCATTGGCGATGGCGGACAATTTACCGGTGTTGCTAACCTTATCGACAAATACGGCTTGGTGCCGATGGATGTGATGAAAGAGACCAACAGCAGCAATAATACACGCATCATGTCGAATCTTTTAAGCCTGAGATTACGGGAAGACGGCTTGAGATTACGCGAACTTTCCACTAAAAAAGGAACCACAGAAGCATCTTTGCAATCTACAAAATTGGAGATGCTCAAATCCATCTATCAGATATTGGCACTCAACTTGGGCGAACCTCCCACTAAATTTAATTGGACACAACGCGATAAAAATGGGAAACCTATTGAAACAAAAGAATATACGCCCCTTTCTTTCCGCGAAAAATTTGCCAACGAGGATTTTTCTCATTACTATATGATAATGAATGATCCCACCCGTGATTATTATCAAGTATATGAAATTGAATATGATAGACACATGTACGACGGTAATAATTGGAAATATTTGAATCTTCCGATGGAAGAAATTGCAGAAATGGCAATCGCCTCCATCAAAGACAGTACCATGATGTATTTTTCATGCGATGTCGGAAAGTTTTTAGACCGCGAAAAAGGCTTTTTAGATGTTCATAATTATGATTATACTTCTTTGCTGGGTGTTGATTTTACGATGGATAAAAAAGAACGCGTGATGACTTTCGCCAGTGGCTCTTCCCATGCCATGACCCTCTGCGCCGTGGATCTAAACGACCAAGGAAAACCGAACAAATGGATGGTCGAAAACAGCTGGGGAGCTTCATACGGATATAAAGGATTCCTTATTATGACCAACGATTGGTTCAATGAATATATGTTCAGATTAGTCATCGAAGACAAATATATTTCGGCGAAGAATTTAAAATTATTTGAAAACAAACCTATTATACTTCCGCCGTGGGATCCTATGTTCGCACCGGAAGATGAATCAATTTTTAATTATTAAAAATGGCAAAACAAAATAGTACCGTCAATTTATTTGTTCCTTGTTGTATGGATTTATTTGTTCCGCAAACTCCATATACCATCATCAACATTCTCAAGCAGTTGGACATATATTGTCATTACGAACCAGAGGCAACATGCTGCGGACGAGAATTTTATATGCGTGGAGAAATGGATATTGCCAAAGAATTGGCTTACAATTATATCAATTATTTCCATGCGAAACAGATAGGGGTCGATAGGTTCGAGGCTCACCCCATTATCATTCCTTCTGCCGATTGCGCTGCCTATATTAAAAAAAGTCTGCCCGAGCTCTGTTCAACCATGGCGCTCCCCGCAGAAATTAAATACTTCGTCCAGCACACATACGAATTGTGCGACTACCTTGTCAACGTGGCAAGAATCACTAAACTGAATAATTCTTTTCCACATCGCGTTTTCTATTTCGAATCTTGTGCAGCGCGTAACTACTATCAACTGGGCGATGAGGTACAAACCCTTCTCTCCAATACAGAAGGTTTGACGCTCTTCACGGACCCCGAAATGAAACTTTGCTGCTCCGCTCACGGCAGTTTTGCCATGCACAATGGAGAGCTATCTGAATATCTGCTTAAAATGATTGTCGATCGAATCATGAAAAACGATATCGAATATATTACCTCAACCGATACACACTGCCTGCAATTCATTGATGCTTACCTGCAAACGCGTCAGGACTTATCGGTTGAAGTTATTCCCATTCCGGAAATACTCAATGCCCACAAATAGAATATCCGTATGATGATGATTCAAATTAATAGTTATCAATGAAAGTTTTAATGTTTGGGTGGGAGTTCCCGCCCCATATTTCGGGCGGTTTAGGGACAGCCTGCTATGGCTTAACGAAAGGATTATCCTACCATGGTGTTGATGTGGCATTGGTTGTCCCGAAAGCCTTTGGTGACGAAGATGAACGAAATGTCCGCATTTTAAATGCAAGTGATGTTGAAATCGACATCAGAAATAGCGAAATGTTTCACTATTCCAACGAAATCTCCTACATCGAAATTAACTCGCACTTACTTCCCTACATCGGATTAGATGATTATTTTAATGTTGTCAATCAATTAGAAAGCGGAGTATTTGCGCAAGAGAGTATCTCCAAAGAGAAACGTCGCTATATCTTTTCCGGCGGCTATGGGCATAACCTGATGGAAGAAGTAAACAAATATGCTCTTGTGGCAGCTGAAATTGCCCAAACCGAAGAATTTGACATCATTCACGCACACGATTGGCTGACCTACCGCGCCGGTATCGCCGCCCAACGCGTGAGCGGAAAACCATTAGTCGTTCATATTCACGCAACCGAATATGACCGCTCCGGAGAGAATAATCGAAACGACATCGTCTATAACATCGAAAAAGAAGGAATGGAGGCTGCCAATATGGTGTGCGCCGTGAGTAACTTAACCCGAAATATAGTCATCGAAAAATACAATATCCCTGAAAATAAGGTCGTTACACTTCACAATGCGGTTGAACCCAATTCTCATAACATCAATTCCCAAAAGCATTTAAAAGAAAAAATCGTTACTTTCCTCGGACGTGTAACCTTTCAAAAAGGTCCCGAATATTTTGTCGAAACTGCCAAAAAAGTATTAGAAAAAGATGATAATGTGCGTTTTGTATTGGCAGGAGACGGCGATATGATGCCTCGCGTCATTGAACGTGTGGCAGAACTTGGAATTTCCGATAAATTTCACTTTACCGGCTTTTTGCGCGGTGAAGACATCGACAAGATGTTTGGAATGAGCGATGTATATGTCATGCCTTCCATTTCTGAACCATTCGGAATCTCACCCTTAGAAGCCATGCAATCCAACGTACCGGTTATCATTTCCAAGCAATCCGGTGTGTCGGAAGTTCTGCAATATGCCATCAAAGTCGATTTCTGGGATATCGACGCTACCGCTGACGCCATTTACGGAATTTTGCACTACCCCGCCCTATCTCATATTTTTTCTGTCAAAGGAAATGAAGAAGTCAATAACCTGAAGTGGGAACACGTTGGCTCCAAACTAAAATCATTGTACCAATCTCTGTTATAACCATCTGATAAAGAATAATAAACTAAACTGATTCTTTTCCATGAAAATTGCCGTTTTCCCGGGTTCATTTGACCCCATCACCAAAGGACATGTTGCCGTTCTTCGTTCAGCACTGCCCATTTTTGACAAAATTTACGTTGCTATTGGCACCAATAGCACAAAAAAAACCATGTTTCCGCTTGCCAAACGAAAAGAGTGGATTCAACAATGCTTTCTCGGTGAACAGAAAATTGAAGTTATTGATTATCAAATATTAACAGTTGAACTTTGCCGACAATTAGGTGCAGAATACATCATTCGCGGCATTCGCAATACCTTGGATTTCCAATACGAAAAAGATATTGCCCACGCCAACAAACAGTTAAACCCACAAGTTGAAACCCTATTCTTCGCCACAACGATTGAATATTCCCATATATCCTCGTCCATGGTGCGCGACGTTTACCTCAACCACGGAGATTGCTCTCCGTTTATACCCGATTGTTACCAATTAAATATAGAATAATAAGATGAATAAAGCAGATTTTATTTTTGAAACCAGCTGGGAAGTATGCAACAAAGTAGGAGGAATATACACGGTTTTATCTACCAAAGCTCATACTGTAGTAGAAGAATACAAAGACAATTATATATGTATAGGACCGGATATATCTCGCGAAGCCGGCAATAACCATGATTTTATTGAAGAGGAAAGTCTATATAAAAATTGGAAAGAAGTAGCTCATAAAGAGGGACTTAAGATACGAATCGGAAGATGGAACATCGCCGGTGCGCCCATCGTTTTCTTGATTGATTTTACCTCATTTTTTGAAAAAAAAGATGAAATACTAACCCAATTTTGGCTGACGTATAAATTGGATTCCATCAGCGGGCAGTGGGATTACGTTGAACCGTTGCTTTTCGGATATGCTGCAGGGAAGGTGATTGAGAGTTTTTATCAATTTCATTGCAATGCGATGGACAAAATCGTTGCCCACTTCCACGAATGGATGACCGGCGGCGGAATTTTGTATTTAGAGAATAGTGTTCCCCAAATAGCTACCGTTTTCACCACGCACGCCACCGTCTTAGGTCGCTGCATTGCCGGCAATAATCTCCCATTATACGATAATATTCATCAGTATTCTGCATCGGAAGTCGCTGCCCGATTCCGTGTCCAATCCAAGTTTTCTTTGGAATATCTGTCCGCTCATACCGCTGACGCTTACTCCACTGTCAGCCCAATCACCGATAAAGAGTGCACGGCATTTTTTCAAAAACCAACAGACGGTATTACCATTAACGGTTTTGAAAATAATTTTGTGCCCCAAGGCAACGATTATGTCATAAAAAGGAAAACAGCCCGAACAAAACTTCAACAAGTAGCATCCGCTTTGCTGCAACAACCTATTGCCGACAATTCGTTCTTTGTTCTCAACAGTGGACGTTATGAATTTAAAAACAAGGGAATAGATCTTTTTATTCGTTCATTATCAGAATTAAAAGATAAAACTTTGAACCGAGACGTGGTTGCATTCATCATGGTTCCCGCGGGTGTAAGCGGCAGGCGCGAAGAGTTGGTTCAGAAATTAAATCAGCAAACCCTTTTCAATGATTCTCAAAAAGCGGTTTGCCGCGATTACGCCACCCACCCGTTGCACGATCCCAATAATGATCCGATTATCAAAGAATTAAACAGACTGAACTTGGATAATTCCCCCGAGAGTCGAGTAAAAGTAATCTTTGTTCCGGTCTATTTGAACGGCGCTGACGGCATTTTTAACTTGAACTATTATGATACGCTCATCGGCTTTGACTTGACGGTTTTCCCCTCTTATTATGAGCCGTGGGGCTACACTCCTTTGGAAAGTATTGCATTTGGCATTCCTACCATCACCACCTCACTCGCAGGTTTCGGAAAATGGGTAAACGATAATTTCCCTGAGCAAAAAGGCGTTGTTGTGGTCCATAGAACCGATAACAACGATACGGAAGTGTGCAACAACATCGTAAATGCCGTTATTCGCTACAATCATTATGACGAAGCAGACCTCAATCGCTGTGAGCAAGATGCCAAAGAAGTTGCCTTGCACGCGTTGTGGCAAAATTTGTTTGCAAACTACCGCCTTATTTATGACACTGCCATTCAAAAAAGTCTCCAACGCTTTGACTTATATAAAAATAAGACTTCGCGTATTGGTTTGATGGTTGAAAAAAGCACTGTATCGCAGCCTATATGGAAACGTGTCACCATCAAATCGAATTTGCCCGCCAACATTGATAAATTGGAAGAGATTGCCAACAACTTATGGTGGAGTTGGAACTATGAAGCCCGCGAGCTTTTCATTGAAATTGCCGGCAAAGAGCGATGGAATGAATTGAATGAAAATCCGGTTCACATGTTGCAAATGTTGCCACTTGACGTAATGCGGAGTTTTAGCAATAACGATGATTTTGTGCAAAAATTGAATCGCGTTTATCAAGAATTTATAACGTATATGGGGCAACCCCTCACGCGTAAAGAGAAAAAAGTGGCTTATTTCAGCATGGAATTTGGCATCAGCAATGAGCTTAAAATCTTTTCCGGCGGTTTGGGAATGCTTGCCGGCGATTATCTGAAAGAAGCAAGTGATTGCAATGTCAATATGGTGGCAGTGGGTTTACTTTACCGCTGTGGCTACTTTACGCAACAAATATGCCCAACCGGCGAGCAAGTCAATCTCTATCCGGTGCAGAGTTTCTCCACACTTCCCATTCATCCGCTCCGAAATTCGGACGGAGATTGGAAAACCATTCAGATTGCACTCCCCGGCAGAATACTCACTGCACGCATCTGGCAGGTCAATGTGGGAAGAATTAAATTGTATTTGCTTGATACAGACGTAGAAAGCAATAATGATGATGACAGAATAATTACCTATAATTTATATGGAGGGGATACCGAAAACCGCCTTAAACAAGAACTTCTTTTAGGTATTGGTGGCGTTCGCGCGCTGAACTTATTGAACGAAAATGCAGAAATTTTCCACCTCAACGAAGGACATGCTGCTTTCTTATCTTTGGAAAGAGTCAAAATACTAATGGAAGAAAAGCATTTGCCTTTCTTAATGGCGATGGATTTAGTGCGGGGTTCATCATTATTTACGACCCATACGCCGGTTCCTGCCGGTCACGATGCCTTTCATGAAGATCTAATGAGGATCTATTTCGCCCATTACCCCGAAAAATTCTATATCTCTTGGCACTCTTTTATGGGTTTAGGAAGAAAAAGTATTGAATTAATCAACGATAAATTTTCCATGAGCATCTTGGCTTGCCGTTTTTGTCAGGAAGTAAACGGAGTGAGCCGCATTCACGGGCGAGTATCGCGCGAAATGTTTGAGTATCTGTATGATGGACGCTTCGCGAAGGAGCTTCACATCGGTTATGTGACCAATGGCGTGCATTATCCTACTTGGGCACACAAAAAATGGCAACAATTTCACGGGCAGGTTTTAGCAAAAGATTACAAACAAGATATTTCCAATCCCAAAATGTGGGAAAAAATCTACGAGGTGAATGATAGTGATATATGGCAGATTAAGAATGAGTTACGTGCTGAAATGATAGCCAATGTCAAAGAATTGATTAACATTCAGATGCGACAAAGAAATGATCCTCCTTCATTAATTGTCAAAACCATTAAAGCCATTAAAGATAACATTTTAACCATTGGGTTCGCCCGCCGCTTTGCTACCTACAAACGCGCCTACCTGCTGTTTATGAATGAGGAGAAATTGCGCAATCTGGTTTGTAATCCGGAGCACCCCATTCAGTTTATCTTTGCCGGGAAAGCGCACCCTAACGATAAAGCCGGACAAGATTTGATTAAAAGAATCATTGAAGTATCCCGCAAACCCGATTTTATCGGAAAAATCATTTTTGTGGAGAATTACGACATGATATTAGCCAAGAAATTGATATCGGGCTGTGATGTCTGGCTGAATACACCCACCCGCCCCTTAGAAGCTTCCGGCACAAGTGGCGAAAAAGCGGTAATGAACGGCGTACTCAATTTTAGTGTGTTAGATGGCTGGTGGGCAGAGGGTTATGTGCCTAATGCCGGCTGGGCAGTGGACGAAAAAATCACATACGCCAATAATCAAATGCAAGATGAATTGGACGTTGCCAACCTATTTACCATTTTTGAAGAAGAAATTATTCCCGCCTTTTACAGCCGTACCAACGGTATTCCAACGCTCTGGGTAGAAAAAATGAAAAATAATTTTGCCAAAATTGCCCCTCATTTCAACATGAAACGACAATTAGATGATTATTACTCCAAATACTACCAAAAATTGTCGCAAAGGATAGACTTATTATCCCGAAATCAATACGAAAATCTATACCAATTGGCGCAATGGAAGAATAAAATGATTACGGCTTGGGACAACATCGAACATATCAGCAATTCCTTACCTGAGGAACCGAATAGCACGTTTTACATAGGCGAAAACAAATACATCGAAGTAAAAGTAAAATTGGGCAGCATTCATCCGGAGGAGGTAAAAGTGGAAATTCTTTTTACATACAAAAATAACGACAAACATGAATTATTCAGTCAATATCAATTACAATGTATTGGTATTGAAAATGGGATAACTACTTTTGCGCGGGAGATACATGCCCAGTATACTGGCGTTTGGGGAGCTGCCGTGCGCATCATTCCGGCGAATCCGTTATTAGCTCACGATATGGAGTTGAATTTGGTGAAATGGGTATAAAACAGCTGCCTTATGCGACGTTAAGTCTTTATACTAACCCGAATTAAATGCAAACAAACCTCATGTTGACCGAATTTTCAAAAATAATGATGAAATTAGAATTTTTTAATATTTTTGCACATCTAATATTAAATAGAATATTCGAATTATTTGGGGCTAAGATGCATTTTACTAATTGAATATTTAAAAATAAAAAATTAATATATAAGGCGTTAGAATCCGATTTTTTATTGTAGTTTTGCCAGCTCAAAATTTCACTGACTAAAAGTATATAAAGTGCAGAAAATTAAAAACATAGCAATTATTGCGCATGTCGATCATGGCAAAACAACCTTAGTAGATCGCTTTCTTTATCAAAGTAATTTGTTTCGCAGCAACCAGCCAACCCAAGAATTGGTGTTGGATAACAATGATTTGGAACGCGAACGAGGAATCACTATTTTATCAAAAAATGTTGCAGTCAGATATAAAGATTATAAAATCAACATTATTGACACTCCCGGGCACAGCGATTTCGGCGGCGAAGTGGAACGCGTTTTAAATATGGCAGATGGAGTCTTGCTGATCGTGGATGCGTTGGAAGGTCCCATGCCTCAAACCCGTTTCGTTTGCCAAAAAGCCATCGAATTGGGACTAAAACCCATCGTGGTCATTAACAAAGTCGATAAACCCAATTGTACACCAGACATCGTCCAAGAAGCTGTCTTTGACCTGATGTTTAATCTCGGTGCTAACGACGCACAATTGGACTTCCCTACCGTTTATGGCTCTGCCAAACAAGGTTGGATGGGACCCGATTGGAAGAATCCCACCACTGACATCAGCTATCTGTTGGAAAAAATTATTGAATATGTCCCAGATCCGAAAATCGAAGAAGGAACCTTGCAAATGATGATTTCTTCCTTAGACTATTCGTCATACGTGGGTCGTATTGCCATTGGGAAACTCAAACGCGGAACCCTGGAATGGGGACAAAACGTGACGCTCGTAAAACGTGACGGTTCTAAAGTTCCTTCCAAAATTAAAGAATTGTACGTGTTTGAAGGACTGGGAAAAGAAAAAATGAAACAGACCATTTACCCGGGTGAAATCTGCGCTATCTTGGGTTTGGATAATTTCGACATCGGTGATACCATTGCCGATTACGAGAATCCGGAAGGACTGACTCCTATCAAAGTGGATGAGCCGACAATGAGTATGTTGTTCACTATCAATAACTCCCCGTTCTTTGGGAAAGAAGGAAAATATGTCACTTCCCGCCACGTGCGCGACAGACTTTTCTTGGAATTAGAGAAAAACCTTGCCCTCCGTATCAAAGAAACCGAATCTCCCGATATGCTGATTGTTTTCGGACGCGGAATCCTGCATTTGTCCGTTTTAATTGAAACCATGAGACGCGAAGGCTATGAAATGCAAGTAGGTCAGCCACAGGTTATCATCAAAGAAATTGGCGGAAAAAAATGTGAACCTATTGAACAACTGACCGTGTTGGTTCCCGAAGAATTTTCAAGCCGTGTGATTGATTATGTTTCCCGTCGCAAAGGCGATTTGCTCTCCATTGACACCATTGGCGACCGCGTACACCTGAACTTCCAAATCCCTTCTCGCGGTATTATCGGCTTACGAAATCAAGTGCTTACCGCTACGGAAGGCGAAGCTGTGATGTCACACCGTTTTATTGAATTCCAACCTTGGAAAGGCGATATTGCGGGCAGACACTCCGGCGCACTGATTGCCATGGAAACCGGTCAATGTTACGCTTATGCTATTGATAAACTGCAAGATAGAGGGACTTTCTTCATCGAACCGGGCGACAATGTCTATGCTGGTCAGGTTATCGGCGAACATATCCGCCAAGACGATTTGGTGATTAATGTTTGTAAATCAAAGAAATTGAGCAACATGCGTGCTGCCGGCTCAGACGAAAAACTGCGCATCGCCCCTGCCATCAAATTCTCATTGGAAGAAAATATGGAATTTATCGCCAACGACGAATACCTTGAGGTAACTCCCAAATCACTCCGTATCCGTAAAATTATCTTGGACGAACTGGAGAGAAAAAGAGCCAAACAGAGCATGTCCGCAAAATAGTATCATGAAAAGTGAAATTACTCTTTCCAATATGGAATTTTACAGCTTTATAGGCTGCTACAAGGAAGAGAAAATTATCGGAACCCGCTTCCTCGTTTCCGTTACCCTTACGTGTGACTTATTCCAAGCCGCCCAGACAGACAATTTATCACAAACTATTAATTATCAGTCTGTTTATTGTTCAATCAAAAAGGTTATGCAACAACCCGCAAATCTTATCGAAGCTGCCGCATATTCCATCATACAGACCTTGAAACAAGAATTTGAAGCCATCAAAACCGTTAGAGTTACCGTTGCCAAATTGAACCCCATGCTGTCAGCCGGCGGCAAAATTGATGCCGTAACCGTTACCTTGGAAGCCTAAATCATTCATTATGACAATCCCACAAGAAAATTATTTTCCATTTATTACAGACGAAAATCGACTAATGAAGATGGCCGATACTATTCGGTATATCGTAACCGATTATGTTGAAAATAATCATTTGCAATCGTTGGTATTGGGAATCTCCGGCGGCATCGACAGCGCATTGTGCGCCGCCCTCCTACAACCCGTATGCGAAAATTTGCAAATCCCACTCATCGGTCGTTCAATTACCATTGAAACTAATAAAAGCGAAGAAATTGAACGCTCCATCGAAGTGGGAAACACTTTCTGCACTGATTTTGAACATATTGACATCACCCATACTTTTCTTGAGAATAAAAAAATCATGATTCAAGGCGACAATTCTCATCTAACCAAATTAAGACAAGGCAATATGAAAGCCCGCATGCGCATGATGGTTCTTTATGATTTAGCGCAACTTTATAAAGGCATCGTTATTTCAACCGACAATTACACCGAATATTTGACCGGTTTTTGGACGCTGCACGGCGATGTCGGCGATTTTGCCCCGATGATGAACCTTTGGAAAACGGAAGTTTATGCTTTATCCAATTGTTTATTAAAAGAATGTAATGAAAAGAAATACAACGCATTACAAAAATGTATTGATGCTACACCCGTTGACGGATTAGGAATTAGCAGCTGCGACTGCGAACAATTAGGCGTCGATAATTACTTCGAAGCCGACAATATTTTTGCCGACTATTTCAGCGGCAATCAATCCTTGGAAACTCATCCACTGATTCAGCGATACCTCCAT
This sequence comes from Bacteroidales bacterium, assembly GCA_023229985.1. Lineage (GTDB taxonomy): Bacteria > Bacteroidota > Bacteroidia > Bacteroidales > WCHB1-69 > UBA1756. The sequence goes on from JALNYF010000008.1 coordinate 40,032, forward strand.
TCTGAGTATAAAAGAAAAAACCCGCTCCAGATCGAAAGAACGAATCTTTTAATTTGAAGACATGAAAATTCTGATTGATAGCGGTGCCACCAAAAGTGATTGTATCTTATTGACTGACAATGAGAAGTATATTCATCACTTCACTTGTCGGGGAATTAATGCCAATTACTGCGATGACAACTACATTTTTGACGTTTTGGATTATTTTCAAAAAGAAATTCGCAGTAAAACCGCCGAAATGATTTCTGATATAGCGTATTATGGTGCCGGTTGCGGAAATACCGAAAACGGAGAACGAATCGCTACCCTTTTGAGTAAGGTTTTTCCCAATATTTCAACAAAAGTTGGCTCCGATTTGTTAGGAATGTGCCGACTGCTCAGTCCCGGCAAAGCCGGTATGATTGCCATCTTGGGAACCGGCGCAAGTGCCTGTCTGTTCAACGGAGAAGAAATTGTCAGACAAGCGCCCTCGTTAGGCTATTTATTGGGAGACGAAGGAAGCGGGACATATATTGGGAAATTGTTCATTATAAGTTATTTCCGTAAGGAATTGCCCAGCGAAATCTTGACAGATTTCGAACAAGAATTTCAACTCACAGCCACTCAAATTCTTCACAAGATCTATCAAGAGAAATCGCCCAATCTCTTTTTTGCGTCTTTATCTCCTTTCATTGCGGCGCACCAAAAAAATATTTTTATACAAGATCTTCTCGACCGTGCTTTTAACGATTTTTTTGAGAAACAGATTTTATTTTTTGATGATTATCGGGATTACTCGTTGAGTATTGCGGGGTCGGTCGCTTTTCATTTTGCAGAGAGCATCAAAAAAAATGCCCACCGTTACGGAGTAACCATGGGCAACTTAACTGCTTCACCATTAATCTATTATCAACAATCATCTTAATGGTTTGCGCATTCGTGTTCGTGACTTTCGCAGTCAATGCCGGAATCGGAGAGTTTTCCGTTTAAGAAATCGTTCAGGACTTGGTGAATATCGCCTTGGCAACCTCTAATCACCTGAATATGAGCATCATTTAGCACATTTTTGGCACCTTCGCCCATATTTCCTGCCAACATCATTTTAACGCCTAATCCGCTCAAAACGGAAGCAATATTGGATTTGCAGCCACAGCCATCGCCGGAAGGAACTGTAAATTCGTTTTCAATAGATTGATTTTTCCCAATTTCAAAAACGGTATAGTGGTCGCAGTGTCCGAAATGGTCATCCACTTTCCCGTCAACAGTAGGAATAGCGACAACGAGCAGATTTGATTTAGGGCGAAAATGGGAGGCACTTTCAACCACCGCGTCGGCGATGCGTTCAAAGGCAGCTAAAACCGGCGCGTGCTGAACAGAGAGTAGAACGGTGTCATTCGTCGAATCATCAACATCTTGAATTAGAGGAATTTGTGCTAATAATTGCGTATTAAACTCTTTTGCAAGCATACTTCCGCCACCATTTCCGAAAAGGAAGTATTTTTCATCGGGGTGTTCTTTGGGAGTAAACCACGCCATATTTTCCACGATACCAATCAACGGGACATTCATTTTGGCAGGCGAGAACATTTCCGCGCCTTTGCGGGCATCATTGACGGCAACGACTTGCGGAGTGGTGACTACAATGGCACCGGTAATCTCGAACTGTTGCATGGCAGAAATCTGAATATCGCCCGTGCCCGGAGGGAAATCAACTACCAAATAATCTAATTCGCCCCAGTCGGTTTTGGAAAACAGTTGTGCTAACGCATTGGCAGCCATTGGTCCGCGCCATATCACAGCCTGACTGTTGTCCACCAACAAACCGATGGAGATCATTTTGATTCCAAACTTTTCAACTGGAATGAAAACATCCTCTTCCCCCTTTGTTTTAACGCTAATCTGCTCATCTTCAATCGCAAACATTTTAGGAATGGAAGGACCATAAATGTCGGCATCTAACAATCCCACCTGGTAACCTTGTCTGGCTAATGTGATACAAAGATTGGCAGCAACGGTAGATTTTCCTACACCTCCCTTACCGGAGGCAACGACGATAATGTTTTTTACATTATCCAATTTTGTTTTTTCAATACTTAAACTCATCGTAATATTTTATAATTGATTGTATTTTAATGTCTTGTTGAATGCATTTTTCAAAAAAAAATGTTCACGAATTATCATTCCGTTTCGCTGACAAAATTTCGGCAAATATATTCATTTTATTTGAATTATTAAGCGATCAATGATGAAATATTACCTCACTCAATTCAAAACTTTAATTATTTTTGCAGTCGCAATTTGTAAGTATGTCACATCAAGAAAAATTACCGCTTATTTCATCTGATCCGTTACTCAAGCCGTATGAACAACCCATCATGCGTCGTTATCAAAACAGTGTTTTAAAAGAGATACAAATCACTGAAAATGAAAGACTTTTATCTGATTGTTGCAATAATCATCTTTACTATGGATTGCACAATACGGAACGTGGGTGGGTATTTCGGGAAAAGGCACCTCATGCCAAGAGCGTCATCATTTATGGAGATTTTTCATATTGGAAGATTGAGGAACGCTACGCCTTATGGCCTATTGGCAATGGGGATTGGGAAATCACACTTCCTTACTCATTTTTGAGGCATGGGATGTTGTACAAACTATGGATTGTATGGCAAGATGGTGCAGATGAGCGACTTCCGGCATATTGTAGGCGTGTGATACAAGACGAAAAAACCAAAATTTTTGCGGCGCAAGTATGGTCGCCTCCCACGCCGTGGAAATGGGCATACTCCTCGCCACCCCGCCCCAAACACCCACTTATTTACGAAGCCCACATCGGAATGTCCTCCGAGGATGCCAAAGTATCGTCATATCTTGAATTTTCGAAACTCGTTCTGCCCCGCATTGTGAAATTAGGTTATAATACCATTCAGTTAATGGCTGTTCAAGAACACCCGTATTACGGGTCATTCGGCTATCAGGTTTCAAACTTTTTTGCTCCTTCCTCTCGTTTTGGAACACCGGACGAGTTGAAAGAGCTGATTGACACAGCACACCAATATCATCTGTCGGTCATCTTAGATATTGTTCATTCTCATTCAGTTATCAATGAAAAAGAAGGATTGAGCCGCTTTGATGGAAGCGAGTATTTATATTTTCACGCCGGACCGCGCGGCTTTCACCCTGTCTGGAACTCCCGTTGTTTCAACTACGGGAAAAACGAAACCCTTTTATTTTTGCTTTCAAATCTCAAATATTGGCTGGAAGAGTTTCACTTTGACGGGTTCCGGTTCGATGGCGTAACCAGCATGTGCTACCTTGACCACGGTATCGGAGTCGATTTTCTGAATTATCATCAATACTTTGATGATAATATTGATGAAGAAGCCCTTACCTATCTTTCCTTGGCACAAAAATTAGTTAAACAGATTAACAATCAAGCATTTACAATAGCTGAAGATGTAAGTGGCATGCCCGGGTTAGCGTTCCCGATTGAAAAAGGCGGCATCGGCTTCGATTACAGAATGTCGATGGGGATTGCAGATTATTGGACTAAAACCATTAAAGAAATACCCGATGAACAGTGGCATGTGGGCGATATTTATTTCAGGCTGACCGACAAACGCAATGAAGAAGAAGTGATTAGCTATGCCGAGAGCCATGACCAAGCCATGGTCGGCGACCAAACGATCATCTTTCGACTGATTGGGAAAAAGATGTATGATTATATGTCGGTATTCACGCCTGACCTTGATGTGGAGCGAGGAATTGCGCTCCATAAACTCATTCGTTTTGCAACTCTCAGCTTGTCCAATGCCGGTTATCTGAATTTTATGGGCAATGAATTTGGGCATCCTGAATGGATTGACTTTCCGCGCGAAGGAAATAATTGGTCGTACCAATATGCGCGTCGTCAATGGCATCTTAGTGATAATGAAACACTTAAGTATAAGTTTCTCAATCATTTCGACCAAGAGATCATTCATTTTATCATTAACAGTGCAGTCTTAGACAACTCGCCGGCGCCCATTATTCGAAATAATCATGACCAAGTGCTCGCATTTCGACGCGGAGATTTTATTTTCATTTTCAATTTTAGTCCCACCCAATCCTATACTGATTATGAAATAGGCTGTAGCAAAGGAGAATACGTGATTCATTTGAATAGTGATGATCCCGTATTTGGAGGCTTCAACCGCTTAGATGACAAGCAAAAGTATCCCTCATACGAAAGAGAAGGAAATCATTATATCAGGTTGTACATTCCGGTGCGAACCACATTTGTGCTCAAACCTCGAGACTAAAAAATTCGATTTAGGACTCTTTTACAACGATTTGAACCGTTGCACGTGAGCGTTGTTCCGCATATATTTTTCGTTTTCCTTTGATTTTTTCAACAATTCCCTCCGTATAATGGCGTATGGTTACCAACTCCATTTGTTCATTATATTTAATCAGATAATTCCGACTCAAGGCATCCAAAATATTTTCAATACGGTGCGATTTATTGTCAGTACAAATGGAAAAACTCAAGGCAGAATTTTGCATCAGATTGGGTTTAACGCCATATTTTGATAAAATGGAAAAGATTTCTGACAAATTATCCACGGTTATGAACGAAAAATCTTTCGGGAAAATGGTTATTAAAATCTGATTTCTTTTAAAGATATAAGATGGGATAAACTCTTTTTGTTTCAAAGAAGAGATAACGCTTCCCGGCTCATCGGGCGAAAAAAACGGTTTAACGTAAAGTGGAATATTCTTGTTTTGAAGTGGCTTTAATGTTTTGGGGTGAATGATTGTTGCTCCATAATAAGACAATTCGATAGCTTCTTCATAAGAGATGGCATCGAGTTTAACGGCATCAGGAAAAAACTTTGGGTCTGCATTCAGCAAACCGGGGACATCTTTCCAAATGGTCACGCTCTCGGCATCCAACAGGTAAGCAATGATGGCAGCAGAATAGTCTGAACCTTCGCGCCCGAAAGTAGTTGTCTGCCCATCACTTGTTCCGGCAATAAAGCCCTGCGTTATAAACAAATTCGCTTCTTTTTTGGCAGTAATTTCAACAATGGCATTCGTCAAGGCAATATCCGATTCTTCCCAATTAATCTTGGCTTCCATATATGTGGCATCTGTTTTCAGCATTTGCCGAGCGTCTAACCAATAATTTCGGACATCAACCAGATTGAGATAAGTGGATATCAATTTTGTTGATAATATTTCCCCGAAGCTGACAATTCTGTCATATTCATATTCATAGTTATCGGTATGAGGTTGTTGCAGTTTTTCGTGTAATTGTTTAAAGACAATTTCCAATTTATCAACAATACGAGCATTATCCGGCATCAACTCGCGAGCGATGGATAAATGATTTTCTTTTAATTGTTCATATAAAAGGAACGGATCTTCTTTTTCAAAGAAATAGGCATCTAAAATGCGTTCCAAGAGATTCGTAGTTTTGCCCACTGCCGAAATCACTACAAGTAAGTTTTTGTCTTTGTATTTTTCTACGATGCGTTGTAAATTTCGGACACCTTCTGCATCTTTCACGGAAGCTCCGCCGAATTTAAAGACGAGAATATCGTTATTTAAAAAAGTATTCATTATCATCTATTTTTCTTCATAAATAACTGCAAGAACGGTTTTCCCGACAGCTGCCAAAGTTGTTTTATCAATATGTTGGATATTATCACTTAACGTATGCCATGTAGAAGTAAAGCCTGTTTCGGAAGAGCTGACTTGATGTATGATGTCAACCATTGGAATGCCGGCAATGGTATTAACGTAATAGTGGTCATCGGTAATAGGGTGACTTTTTTCGGCGAGGAAGTAGTTCCCAAATCCGAATTTGTAGGCTGTAGTCCATATTTTGGTTAGGACATCTTGTGCATAGTAGGAGGAGAAGTATTCATAGTGAAAGACTGCATCTTCTGCACCGACCATGTCCAACAGAATACCATAATTAGCACGGTAACCGCTCACATGCGGATTTTTTGCCCAATACTGAGATCCCAAACCCCACCATTCGCCGTCCGGTGCGGTAACGCCTTCAGGAACACCATAATCTTCGGCATCAAAGAATACAATATCAATGCCGACAGTGGGAACTTTTATGGATAGTTGTCTAGCAATTTCGAGCAGTACCCCTACTCCACTTGCGCCGTCATTAGCACCGTCGATAGGTTTATTCCGATTGGCAACCACAGGGTCGTGGTCAGCTACATGACGTGAATCCCAATGCGCTGCCAAGACGATACGATTCGTTTTCCCTATGCCAAAAGAGCCAATAATATTTTTCCCATTTAACGTAGTCCCATTGTACGCTTTGGTTGTAAATTGCTGTATGATAACCGTATCACAATAATTCTCGAGTTGTTTGTACAAATAATCGGCGCAGAGTGAGTGAGCTTCACTATTAGGAACGCGTGGTCCGAAATCGGTTTGTTTTTTTACAAAAGCAAAAGCGGAATCTGCACTAAAGTCAGGCGTAATGATTTGATTTTCTTTGGGTATATCCTTTTTTTCGGGTTCGGTATTACAATTTGTCAAAAAGAAAGGAGCCATCAACAGAAAGGCAATCAGGTAATAACTATTTTTGAATTTCATTACGGGAATTATTATGGTTATATAGTGAATATTCTTTTCTATTTCTCAAAATATCTACTGCGAGATAAAGGGCGTTGCGCATGGAGTCGCAAGAAGCCAGATTTTGGCATGTGATATCGTAAGCGGTTCCGTGCGCCGGCGATGTGCGAACAATGGGCAGACCGGCGGTGAAATTTACTCCCGCGCCTTGCGATAATAGTTTAAAGGGAATCATTCCCTGTTCGTGATACATCGCTAGAACCGCATCAAACTTTAAATAAGTGCCACTACCAAAGAATCCATCTGCGGGAAAAGGTCCGAACGCATTAATTTGTGTCTCAAAAGCTCGCTGAACAGCGGGCACGATAACATTCTGATCTTCACTTCCTATCAGTCCGTTGTCACCCGCATGCGGATTAAGCGACAGCACGGCAATTTTCGGATTTGTACATGCAAAATCTGATTGAAGCGTATGTTTCATCATTTTTAATTTTTGGAAAATAAGCTCTGATGTGATATTCTGTGCTACGTGCGACAAGGGTAAGTGATTGGTAACAAAGCCTATACGAAGATTCTCAGCAATCATCATCATCATTGCGTTGGGAGCAGAAAATTGCTGGGCAAAATACTCTGTATGACCGGTAAATTTAAAGTTAGGAGATTGAATATTAGCTTTATTGATAGGAGCGGTCACGACTGCATCTATCAGTTTCCCTTTCAAGTCTCTACACGCCATATTCAACGCCATCTCCGCCATTTTTCCGGCTGTCTCCGTAGATTCTCCCGGGTCAATTTTCACTTCTTGCTCTACAAGATTCAGCAAATTGCTTTTCTTGGGATTGACTTGTTCGATTTTTTTGATTACCTGAAAAGAAAAATCCGGCAAATCTAATTTGCTTTTGTGGAAGTTTGCCACTTTCGAGACCCCATAAACAATCGGTGTAAAGATCTCTGTTATTTTATTATCACTCAACGCTTTCATAATAACTTCGTAGCCGATTCCATTGATGTCACCCTGCGTAATTCCTATTTTAAATAATATTTCACTCATTTTTTTTACTTCAAATTATTGCCGGCAAAGATACTATTTTCAACGCATAATTTGCTATCCAAAATCGGAAATTATTCTCATATTCGTAACATTATTTCCAAAAGATTGATTGGTCATTTGTTTTATCATCATGAAATCACGATTTTCCACAAAATTTCTTAATATCGTTCAAAAAAGTCGTACTTTTGCGGCTTGTAGATAACCATTTATGATTTTTAACCGGATACACGATACTTTTTTTGAACGCGGCTATTTTACCCACAGCGAATTGGATAATTTTTTCCCTTCAACAGATAAAAACAACCTTACCCGCTGGTGTAAAAATGGTCTTCTTATCAAATTGAGAAACAACTATTATGCTTTTCCGCAATATATCAAACAAACACATTTTGCTTTTTATATAGCCAATCATATCTATGCTGAATCATACATCAGTTTACACAGTGCCCTTGCTTTTCATAACTACATTGCCAACTATGTTAATTCACAGATTAGCAGTGTTAGTTTGCAAAAAACGATCACTTTTCGGAATCACTTGGGCAATTTTCATTATCAAAAAGAAGCTCCCCCCTTTTTTTGGGGGTTCGAGCCGCAAGGAGAAGTTCCTTTCACGTTTCAAATAGCAACTCCGGAAAAGGCAATTCTGGATATTTTTTACCTCTACCCGAACTATTACGATACAGAGCAAAAAATTCAAAATTTTGCCATTGAAGAAAGAATGTTATATGAACATTTGAATACAAAACGGTTGTATGAGTATCTGGATATTTTTCAAAATCAGGCACTTGAAAAAAGAATCACGCTGTTTTGCAAAATCTACGGATTGTAAGTGAGCCATCAACCATATTGATCTATCCCAAATGCTGGCATTTTGTTGTTATGAAACGGTGTTGGCAGGCTTGTTACGCGATGTTGAGGCACAATCTAATCGGGTGATGGGCGCGTGGGAAAATTCTAAATCCTTGCTCCTAATTTGTTATTCCCAATTCCTCAATTTGCTCTTTCGACAATCCAGTTATCAATAGAATATCATCGATAGGCTTTCCCATTTTCAGCAAAGTACGGGCAATTTCCAACTTACCTTCTAATCGACCTTCTATCTTGCCTTTCAATTCGCCTTTCAATTCGCCTTCTTCACGCGCGTAATTGATAGCATTGTCATAATCGTTGATCGCTTTCTTGCTTTTAATGTATTTTCTATATTCCATTTTGTCTAAT
>JALNYF010000113.1 GCA_023229985.1 Bacteroidales bacterium
AGTTCATAAAACGAAACTGCACCCATAATTCGTTGATTCATAATTCTACCTGCTACACTCACTTCTTGAAAAAGTGAATTATCCAAAGGAAATTGTTCATGAATTTCTTTAGTGGTTGCGTTTACATCGTATAAATCGGCGGGGTAAGCATTAACCCCTAAGTTATTGAAATCTTCTAACTTCTTTCTTCTAATAATCTCTTGTTCTGATAATTCTATCGCCATAATTCAGTTAATAATAAATTTGCGGCAAAATTACTATTTTTTTTTCGATTACCCTGATTATGAACGAAAAAAAACGAACTAATAAATTTTGAGCATTTTTTCGCTTTCCAGCAACAAGTCACGGATTTCGGCGGCTTTCAGAAAATCCAAATTTTTGACGGCAATTTCCAAATCTTTGCGAAGATTCTTAACGCGAACTTGAAGTTGGTCTTTGTTAAGCATTTTAGCAATAGAAGCTTCGGCAGCAATGGTCTCCTTTGTTTTTATCATTGTATAATCGGCTTGATAAGCAGCTCCGGGACGGAGGGCGTGGTGTTCGCCTTTCTGAATACTTTGCGGCGTGATATTGTGTAACTTATTATATTCCATTTGTTTGGCACGACGGCGAGCAGTCTCGTCCATCGTTGCCTGCATCGATTTTGTAATTTTGTTGGCATAAAAGATCACATGACCGTTGAGGTGACGCGCAGCACGACCCGCCGTTTGAGTAAGTGACCTTTCACAACGCAAAAAGCCCTCCTTGTCGGCATCCATAATGGCCACCAACGATACTTCGGGTAAATCCAATCCTTCGCGTAACAAATTTACACCCACCAAAACGTCAATGGCACCGGCTCTCAAATCTTGCAAAATCTCAACTCGATCAAAAGTCTCGACATCGGAATGAATATATTGAGTTTTAATCCCAATGCGAATTAAATAGGAGGTGAGTTCTTCTGCCATTTTTTTGGTCAACGTGGTTACCAAAACACGTTCTCCTTTCTGAATGGTATTTTCCACTTCTTCCAATAAATCATCTACTTGGTTATTAGCCGGGCGCACCTCAATAATCGGATCCAATAATCCGGTAGGTCTCACAACTTGCTCTACTACAACTCCTCCTGATTTTTCGAGTTCATAAGCTGCTGGAGTAGCACTCATATAAATTGTCTGCCCTATAAGCGCTTCAAATTCATTAAAACGTAACGGGCGATTGTCCAATGCTGCGGGCAAACGGAATCCATAATCCACCAAATTTTGCTTTCTGGAACGGTCACCGCCATACATTGCCCCAATTTGAGATACCGTAACGTGGCTTTCATCGATGACCATCACAAAGTCATCGGGGAAAAAATCCAAAATGCAAAAAGGTCTGTCACCGGGCTGTCGCCGGTCAAAATAGCGAGAATAGTTTTCAATACCCGAACAGTAGCCAATCTCCTTCATCATCTCCACATCATACGTAACTCTATCTTCTAATCTCTTCGCTTCCAAATGTTTACCAATAGATTTAAAATAATCTACTTGTTTTCCCAAGTCCAATTGAATTTGATGAATGGCACTATTCATTGATTCTTGTGAAGTTACAAAAAGATTGGCGGGGTAAATAGTTAGTTTTTCTAATTGATTAATTTTGCTGCCACTCACGGGTTCTATTTCAAAAATATCTTCTATCTCATTGTCCCAGAAAATGATACGAAAAGCATTATCATTGTATGGGGGAAAAATATCGACAGTATCGCCCTTCACGCGGAATTTGGCAGGTTCCAAGTCCATCTCTGTACGAGAATAGAGACTATTAACAAAAGCAAGGAGTAATTGATTTCTGTCGATCATCATCTTTTGATGCACGTGCACCACATTTTTGGCAAAATCATCGGGGTTGCCAATACCGTATATACAAGATACTGAAGCAACTACGACGATATCGCGCCGCCCTGACAATAAAGCTGAGGTAGTGCGAAGGCGCAATTTTTCTATTTCGTCATTAATCGCCAAATCTTTTTCAATATATGTATTACTCACCGGCAAATAAGCTTCAGGCTGATAATAATCGTAATATGAAACATAATATTCGACGGCATTTTCGGGAAAAAACTGCTTAAATTCGCTGTATAATTGCGCTGCCAACGTTTTATTATGACTGAGAATCAGTGTCGGACGATTCGTTTGAGCAATGACATTGGCAATGGTAAAAGTCTTACCGGAACCTGTAACTCCCAAAAGCGTTTGCCCTTGGTCGCCACGGTCTAATCCCTCCACTAATTGCTGAATGGCAGTCGGCTGGTCACCGGAAGGAGTATAAGAAGAAACAAGTTTAAATTCCATGTTTTGTTTTTTAGTTTTAGTGATTAGTGGTAGTGATTAGTGATATTTGAAGTTTCACATTTTCAACTTTCTATTTTCAGTTTTTCATACATTTTAAACAATTCAGCCACTATTTCGCTTTCAATCATTTGAATGTCAAATTCATACGCCTGCATCACGGCTCTATCGTTCGCTTCGTGGGCACGGCGCAGTTCGGGCGGCATGGTAGTTTCATCATACAAATCGGCGAGAGAGCTGTCGGGATACAATGCACGCGCATCTAAGATGGCTTGCGCGGTTTGTTCTATTTTGGACTTTTGCGAATATGTCGGAGTTGTCCACGGGAAGTTATTGTAAACGATGTCTTTGCTATAGCGATAATCTGATTTTAACCTTCCACATACAGCCCGCATCCACGCCATATGAACTTTGGAAGTTAGAACGCCAAAATGATAAAGCGTCGCGTTAGGAATTATTTGGACAGAATCATTGACGATAATGTCAGGAGTAACAAATCCTATCGGAATATATTTGCGCCGCTCTGAAGAAACACGCGGGACAATAATATAGTCGGTTTGAGGTTGACGAATCTCTCCAAATAGATATGGGTAATCTGCAAGTCTTTGCGTACTAATGCGTTGGCTGTTAGCTCGTGCCTGTCGTACTTTTCCCACCGCCGCATATATCTCTGGACATTTTCTAATGATTGAAAGATTTTTGCCTTTAAACCATAAACAATAACGGGGTATATTGTTGATGTATTCTTCTGAACCTAAGAGTCTCCGGAAATAGCCTTCCAAATCGGGATATTTTTTGCAAAGCAAATCTTTTTGTTCTTGCGAATAATTGCTCAACATTCCTTTGGCATCGTTTGGCATATTTCCAAAATCCATTTTCGGAACTTCGCAAATTGGTTTTGAACGACTTTCTACAAATACATTCGCCGCATCTACCAAATAGCCATTTATATTTTTAGCTTTAATGATTT
>JALNYF010000052.1 GCA_023229985.1 Bacteroidales bacterium
TGAAACGTACAGAGCCTCACCATCTTTGTAAATGTATTGATTGGTTTTATTTGGGTCGTTGATTTTATGGGCGTACTCGGTTTCCAAGCGGAAGCCTTTGTAGCCGAAATTCAAGCGTGCCGCCCACGTGGCAACATTTTGCGGAAATTTGTCGGCAGCAATAATTCCGTTGATGGTAGTTGTATCGTTTAATTGATAAGTAAGATACATATCATTTTCGCTTTTTTCGTATTTGCTGACAAAACTCCCGCCGATAGTGGTTGTAAATCCCTTTTCTGCCATTTTCGGGATAAAATCAGCCAAGGCGATGTCTGCATCTAGACCCCTTACATAATCCTGGCGTTCAGTGTAATTGAAATCAAAGTTATTGCGTTCGATTCCCCAAATTCCTTTCAGTGTAATCCCTTTATAAGGAGTGACCTTCACGCGCGCTCCCAACAAGCTGTTATCAATTCCCAGCTGTCGGTCTTCGTAAGCACGAAAAACCAGGCCATTTCCAAATTGCTCATAAAAGCTACCGGCAGTGACTTGGATAAAGTCATTCTTATAATCTACAAAATAGTTGGTTAGCCCTTGTCCTTTATAGCCTATATTTTCAAAGTCAATGAGTGGAAAACTGTAAAATTCATAACGGACGCCCGCCGTAAAACCTCCATTAGTGTAATTCAAATTCAGCCAAGTATTGGCGCGTACTTTTTCATCAACTTTTTTTGCTCCAATCAGCGAATCCGGAATATAATACATCCCGTTGAATCCAAAATCGCCACTGATTCGTCCGCGTCCAATCTGCGATTGAGCATAACCTTGAAGCGAAATAGTTAGAAGAAATGCTGCTAATATTAATTTTAGTATATTCTTCATTATTAGTAATTTAATTATATTTATTTAACTAATTCTTTAAGTACTTCGTAAACTTCGTTTTCGCCGCCCGGTGCATAGGAAGTATGCGACCAGATGATTTCGCCGTTCCCATTGACTATGCAAAGAAATGGCACATCGGTAACATTCATGGCACGTTTAAAATCTGAGTTGATGTCTTGCAGAACAACGTATTCCCAATTTTTGGAATTGACGTAAGGAGCCACCCGCGAAGCAGAACGCGAATCATCAATAGAAATGGCATATAGTTGAACTCCCGTTTCTTCTACCCAATCATCATATACTATAGAAATTGCATCCAATTCTTCTCTGCATGGGACGCACCAAGTAGCCCACAAACTAATGATAATGGGTTTCCCATCATTATAAATCTGTTTAGTGCTAAATGTTTGTCCATCAACTGTTTTAATGTCAACAGTCGGAATGGTAGGATAATTCTTTGGTTTGCCGTCTTCTTGCGCGTATGAAGAATAACATATTGCTATACAGGCAATTAACAAAATGGTGATTTTTTTCATATTGATTTTTTATTTGATATTTTTGATGGAGAACCGTCACTGAAAATAACGCTGCAAAGGTAGGAAAATTTTGAGAATGTCAGATTCTCTTTGTTTAAATACCATTTTTTTTTATAAATCATTGATAATTAAATAAATAATTTGATTTACATCTGCACTATAGCCGGTTGGCAACTTTAATTTGATTTCTTTTATTCGGAACGGTTGAACTACTTTTTTAGAAATGAAATATTATTGAGAAAAACGCGTTAGTTTGATGATTTTTTGCTATTTTTGCACACAATATTCAAAGATATGAGAATTCACCGAGAGGGTTTGTATCCCATTATAGTTGAGACACTTCTATTGTCAATTGCCTTATTTTGCTATTTTTATTTTACTGAATTGCCGTGTTGGATTGATATTTTGGTAACCTTGGTGTTGTTGGTTCCGTTTTTTTTGGTGGTTCGGTTTTTTCGTGTTCCGCGCCGTCATGTCAATCGGGTTGAAAATGGAGTTATTTCCCCAGCTGACGGGACAATTATTGCTATTGAAGAGATGAACGAGTATGAATATTTTCACGATAATCGGATAAAAATATCCATTTTCATGTCTGTACATAATGTTCATGTCAATTTTTATCCCATAGATGGCGAAGTGGAATATGTAAGATACCACCCCGGCAAGTATTTCATTGCACACCTTCCGAAATCTTCTGTTGAAAATGAGCATAACAGCGTTGTAGTGCGAAAAGATGAAAGAATGGTGGTGCTATTTCGGCAGATTGCCGGAACTGTGGCGCGAAGGATTGTCTCTTATCCGAAAGTGGGGGACAAAGTTACCCAAGGTGTTGAAATGGGAATGATTCGTTTTGGTTCCCGCGTAGATGTTTTTTTGCCCACTAACACACAAATTTGTGTTAAAATAGGAGATAAAGTGCGCGCTCAGAAAACTGTGCTGGCTAACTTTAAGACCTTATACTAAGAACGATAATGAGAATAACTTTTCTGGTTCCCCCTTCTTTTAATCATCAGCAACCCGCGGAACGTACCGCCGGATGTACTTCTGTCGTCTATCCGATGCCTAACTTATACGAACTAACGGTTGCGGCTTGCTTGGAACGCGAGAATTATGAAGTCGATTACCGCTTTATTTGGACTAAAACAGCTGATTTTGAATATTTTATATCAAAAGATGATTCGCATATCTATATTATTTGGAGCGTCAATCTCGCGATTCCTACCGATTTGCATGTTACTCAACTGATTCGCCGTTATCACCCGTTGTGCGATATTCTCTTTTTAGGTCCGGCTCCGACCTATTTTACCGATCAATTTTTGCTGGATGAACATAGCTTTGCCGTGCGGGGAGAACCTGACCTGACAACGGTGGAACTGGTGAAATGTATTGAAAATCAAGGAAATTTTGCCCTTATTGATGGAATTTCTTTTCTTCAAAACGGACAAATTATTCATAACCCAAGCCGCGAGCTAATTCAAAACTTGGATGAACTTCCTTTCCCTGCTCGCCATTTTATTGCTCATTTTCCTTTTAGCAATCCCAAATTAAAACAAATGCCCTATACCGCAGTCGTGACCTCCCGAAATTGCCCGTATTCGTGCATTTATTGTGTGCCCAGCTCCTTGACTTTTGCCCGCGAAATTGAGTATAAATCCGTTCATCATTGCAAGCCTCCGGTCGGTTTCCGCTCAGTAGAAAATGTTGTTGAAGAAATAGAACTACTTGCTTCTCAAGGTTATAAGGCAATTGCATTTTTAGATGATAACTTTATCTGGAATGAAAAAAGATTGATTCCGATAGCTGATGCAATGAAACGGCATGGTATTCGTTGGGGGTGCCAAGCACGGGTGGATGCCATTACCGAAAATATAGCGAAAATATTGGCGGATTCCCATTGCCAATTCGTTGATTTAGGAGTTGAATCGTTTGATGATGATATTTTGAAATTTATCCATAAAAAAATTACCAGAAAACAGATTATCGAATCTATTCGGTTTCTCAATCAATACAAAGTACCTGTAAAACTCAATATTTTGATAGGAACCAGTCCGTTAGAAACCAAGGAAACCATCAAGAATACGCTGAGAGAGGTGAAAAAGCTGAAAGTCAGTCAAGTAATGTTTAATATTGTGTCGCCGTTTCCCGGTACCGAGTTTTATCAGATGGCAAAGGATAATCATTGGATTGAAGGGGACGAATATCGTCCGACCGATGTGCAGCGTCATTCTATTTTGAATTACCCCCACTTAAGTTCCCAAGAAATGGAAAAATTGTTGTTTAGAAACAATCTGTTTTTCTTTCTTTCTCCTCGTTTTATTGTGCGTCAATTAGGGAAATTTCATTCTTTCAAAGACTTTACGTGTGCTTTGAAGGCATTAAAAATTAAATTGTTTGGTTAGTATGAAATGCTCGGTTATCGTCATATCTTGGAATGCCATGCAATATATTCCGGCGTGTCTGGAACATTTGCAACAGGCAGTTGCTGATTCCGATACCGAAATTATTTTTATCGACAATGGTTCGGTCGATGATACAGAATTATTTGTAAGGGAGCATTATCCGCACATTCGTTACCGCAACTTGGGAATCAACAAAGGAGTTGCCGGCGCGCGAAATGTGGGTATTTCGATGGCTTCCGGCGACTATATTTGGCTTTTGGATGTGGATACGGAAGCCAATTGTGCGGCTTTTACGGCGATGAAAAACTATTTGGATACCCACCCTCAAACCGGAATTTGTGCCACAAAATTGGTTTCTGCGCAAGGCGATGCCCAGCAAAGTTGCCTTAAAATGCCCACACTCACGCAAAAATTCAAAAACGTTATTTTTGCTTTTTTGAATAAATTACCACTGATCAATAATTTCCGTTTTATTCGAAGTGTGGCTGGCAGTATTTGGTATTCCAATCGTAAGTATTTCTATCTGAAAGAAATGGAGCAAGATATTCCGTTTACTTGCGAATATGTCATCGGAGCCTGCCAGATGATTCGCCGCGACTTAATCGATGAAATCGGCTACTTAGATGAACGTATTTTTTACGGTCCGGAAGATGCAGATTTCTGTCTTCGTTGCTGGAAATATGGAAAAGAAGTCGTTTATATCCCTTATGTCAGCATTATTCACCATTATCAAAAAATCACTAATAAAAAGATTTTTTCAAAAATGTCGTGGATGCACGTGAAAGGATTGATCCATTTTTTTTGGAAGCACCAACGGCTTTTCCGTACCGGCGTTAAATAATGTAGTTCTGAGAAACCATGAAAGATTATCAATTGCCCTATCAACCTCAAGATGTTTTTCAGCCGTTAAGTGAAGATGATTTCTTGCATTACGCACGCTTACTATACCGTTTTCAATATGAAAACAATGCCGTTTATCGTCAGTATTGCGACCTATTACCCGTTGATAAAGAGAATGTTACCATTCTTTCGCAAATTCCTTTTTTGCCCATTTCTTTTTTCAAAACGCATGCCGTTATGACCACCGATTTTGTGCCGCAAATTAGCTTTAGCAGCAGCGGAACGGTTAGTCAGATTCACTCGTATCACCACTTAAAAGATGTCACTATTTACGAAAAAAGTTTTACAAAAGGTTTTGAGTATTTTTACGGTCAAGCGTCCGATTATGTGTTTTTGGCTTTGCTGCCCAATTATTTGGAACGGGAAGGTTCTTCTTTAATTTATATGATGGATTCTTTGATAACTCGTTCTGCAAGAAGCGATAGTGGATTTTATCTATATGATTATCAAAAACTTTATGAAAAGTTGCAATTTTTAAAACAGAATAATCAAAAAACAATATTGATAGGGGTGACGTATGCGTTATTGGATTTTGTTGAAAAATATCAGGTCGATTTTCCCGAGTTGATTGTTTTTGAAACCGGTGGGATGAAAGGGAAACGCAAGGAAATGGTAAAAGAGGACTTGTATGCGATATTGAAATCAGGGTTTGGTGTAAAAACCATACATTCCGAGTATGGAATGTGCGAGTTACTGTCGCAAGCGTATAGTTGCAAGGATAATCTTTTTAGTACTCCGCCTTGGATGAAAGTGCTGCCGCGTGATGAAAAAAACCCGCTATCTGTTTTACCAACAGCTACTTCCGGCGCAATTAACGTGATAGATTTAGCCAATTTTTATTCGTGTGCATTTATTGCTACCGACGATTTGGGACGATTTTATTCCAATTCTCAATTCGCAGTACTGGGACGCATGGACAATTCCGAGATAAGAGGATGTAATTTATTGATAATGAATGATTAATATCATCATTATTCCTTTTTTTATGAAGATTCAATTGTTTAATAATAATTCGGGAGCTTCATATTTTTTTTAAATTAATATGTATATTTGCCGAAACTATAAATAAAGAATCGTGAGTTCATTTATTATTCAAGGAAATGCTTCTTTGTCGGGTGAAATTACACCGCAGGGAGCTAAAAATGAGGCATTGCAAGTTTTGTGTGCCGTTTTATTAACCCCTGAAACGGTTCGAATTAGGAATTTGCCCGATATTCGCGATGTGAAGCGGTTAATTGAAATTTTGATGTCTTTGGGAGTTAAAGTTACCCCGATAGACAGAAATACATACGAATTTACTGCGGATAGTATCAATTTTGACTATCTGAAGTCACCCGAATTTGTGAAACTATCGGGAGCCATTCGGGCCTCTATTATGATTCTGGGACCTTTGTTGGGTCGTTTTCATAAAGCATACGCTGCCAAACCCGGCGGCGACAAAATTGGACGCCGTCCTTTGACCGCACACTTTGAAGGATTTGTAGAATTGGGAGCAAAAGTCAATTATAACCATCACACCACTCTGTTTGAATTGACGGCGAATCCATTGAAGGGGAAGTATATCTTGCTGAGTGAGGCATCGGTTACCGGAACGGCCAATGTGTTGATGGCAGCAGTTTTGGCAGAAGGGAAAACTACGATTTTTAACGCTGCTTGTGAACCGTATATCTATCAATTATGCTCTATGTTGAATAAAATGGGTGCGAAAATTTCCGGCATTGGTTCCAATTTACTAACCATCGAAGGAGTGCGGGAACTGAAGGGTTGTGAGCATACCATTTTGCCCGATATGATTGAAATAGGTAGTTTTATTGGTTTGGCAGCCATTACACAGTCGGATATAACCATTCGTAACTGCATGTGCCAACACTTGGGGATTATTCCCTCCGTGTTTTCAAAATTAGGAATTCACTTAGAGATAAAAGGTGATGACATTCACATTCCACATCAAACCGAGTATGAAGTAGAAACCAATATGGATGGCTCTATTCTCACCATTAGCGACGCGCCGTGGCCCGGCTTTACCCCCGACTTAATCAGTATTGTCTTAGTAACGGCTATTCAGGCGAAAGGAAGTGTATTGATACATCAAAAAATGTTTGAAAGCCGCCTGTTTTTCGTTGACAAATTAAAAGAAATGGGCGCGCAAATTATTCTCTGTGACCCACATCGAGCAACGGTAATTGGACTTAACAGAAAACAAAAATTGCGCGGTACTACCATGGAATCCCCCGATATTCGTGCCGGAGTATCTCTTTTGTTGGCTGCCCTCTCCGCCGAAGGGGAAAGCCGCATCAACAACTGTGAACAAATTGACAGAGGTTACCAAGATATCGTTCAAAGATTGAATGACTTGGGTGCCGTTATTGTAAGACACGATTAATCACTTATTTCCTTCTGGGCACTTTACGGTTTGTCGGGAACTTCTGCAACATCCTCCTCAGCATTTGCAATAAAGTATTGACTGTAAAACTCTTTCACAATAATTCTAATAACGGTGTAAGCAGGAACGGCAAACATCATGCCTAAGATACCGCCAATTCGTCCGGCTAACAAGATGACAATGAACATTTCCAAGGGGTGCGCATTGACGCTCTTGCCGCTAATGACCGGTTGCAAAATGAAATCATCTATTAATTTTACCACCACAAAGGCCCCAATCGTTTTAAAGATGACGATGCTTATCATCTCCTGTGACGGCACAGACGGCAGTAACGAAGTAATTGCGACAACAAGGGCTACAAAACCGGCAATTAAAGGACCGACGTATGGAATGATATTCAAAAAACCACCAATTACCCCAATTAATAAGGCATTGGGAATGCCCAAAAAGTAACATAACAACCCTTCTAATGTGCCAACAATAACCATCTCCGACAAAACGCCACCAAAGTAGCGAATCAGCTGATTCTTCGTCTGACCGAGAATATTGTCAAAATTCTCCCTTAAAGATACCGGAATCATCTTCTTAATCATTGTCCATATAATATGATTGTCTTTTAACGAAAAATAGGTCATGAAAATGACAGAAAATACAAAAATAAAAGTGGAGAAGAAAACATCGATAATATTTCCAAAAATTGTAGAAACATTGATGGCAGAAAGATATTGGTTGATTTGGCCGGTAATTATACCTGAAAGTTGAAAGTCGGCATTCACTAATTCATTTTCATGCAAGAAAGTTTCAATATTCAGCAACATATTACTGACATTATCTGTAATTAAGTCCGGGTTTATTTGGCTTAGTTGTTGAATTTCGTATGCAACGAGAGGGAACAAAAGATAGACGAATCCGCTTAATATAGAAATGGTTACAACTAACGTCAGCGCTGCCGCAGCCGATTTTGGAAGGTGACGACCTTTAATGTTCAATTTCGTTAGTAATTTTACCAATGGGCTGCCCAATACCGACAAAACAACAGCGACGAACATATAAATAAAAATATCCGTAAAATACCAAAAGGCGGCGATGAACGCAATCAATACGAATGAAATGAGTATAATCCTTTTACTGTTTGTCTTCATTTTGGGGTTGTTTTTTCTTTTTTTTGTTTCGTTTATATGATTCGGCTAAATCTTTTCTATTATTAAAATCTTGTTTGTAAATAATGGCAACGCCTTGCGCGTAAGGATTATTATTGTTGGAATAGCGCAGTTCGTCCTGATTGGTAACATTAAAGATCTTTACACGCCACGTTCCCATTTGATTCAGTTTCTGTTCGATACTAAAATCCCCGATAAATTGCGTGTAGTTTGGATTGGCAGCCGCTTGGTTCTTATCATCTACGTAGCCAAAATAGCCCTGAATGATGGTCCGGTCATTAAAAAGAGAGGTGGACGCTGCTACACTATATTGGGTAGAGTTGTTTTCATTGGAGTTCTGATATCCAAAATTCAAATCAACATATTTTAGTCGTTGCGACAAAAAAGTACTAAAGGTAGAGGTCAAAATATCTATTCCGGTAGATTCAATACTACTGGAGGCAATGGCACTTTTATTGGTAGATACAAATTTTCCTAACATCACCAATGAAAAGAATTGTTCTGTTTTACTTTGCAGGTTGTTGGTGTCAATAGAGCTGTAGAACAGCGTTTTAAGGTCTGATGTTGCGTTGGGGAGGTCGAAGGAAAAGTTGATAGAAGCAGGGTCTGTCAGATTTCCGTTAAATAGCAGATAAGTCCTGACGGGGGTTCGGCGCAAGTTGATATTATCTGAAGTAATGAGGTCACTTAATGAAGCGGTCGTGGAATACATCGCTTGAACATCGATATTGATGTCATCTAAGGAACCGCCGAAATTGACATTTCCACCCTGCATCAAATAAAATTTCTTATTGATAATTCCGGCAAAATTCATCATAAAAGAGCCGGATGCCAAATTAACATCTCCCAATATATTCACATCGGTTTTGGTATTATATGTAAAATGAATCCGTCCGTCACCCTTGGTGGCAATAGAACCGCCAAAAGCCGATAAATCTAAGTCAAGTTGAATGTCGGCAATGGGCGTAACATCAAAAGTAAAATCAAAATCCATCTCCATTTCGTTGGGTTCCGGTTGAGGAGAATCAAAGGACTCATCGAGCAAAGTGTCAGCGATGGGCGCAGCTTTAAAAGTAATGACATTTGATTCGGAAACTTTATCTGCAAAACTGATGGGGAGGTAGAACTTGGTGCCCGATTCCGTTTTTAAATTCTTTCCGGCAAATTTGAGCTTCTTGGTATCCCCTGTAATACTGATGTCCCCCGACACAAAGCCATCTCCGTAAAATGGTGTGTCTGATTGACGTAAAGTATTGAGTACAAGTATTTTCTTGGTGCTTATTCCTAAATTAATCTTAAAGTTCTTGAATTTTTGATGAAGAATGTGTCCGTCTAATATGGCACTATTCCCATATCGGTCTTGTAATACGACATGATCAAAAGCAAGTCCCTCTTTGTTAAAATCGATGGTTTGTCCGGTTATATCATATATTGTATTGAGTGGACGAATTCCGAATTTAGCTTTTTTGACAAAGGCTTTTCCATCAAAATACATCGAATCTTTATTCAGTACAAAATTAATTTTTCCTGACGCATTGCCTGTAATTTCGTGGCTGAAAGAGGATAAAAACCGACTTAAAAAGCCTAATGGAAGTGAATCAACGTCGGCAGTTATTTGAAACTCTTTCTGTTCAATGCTGTATTGTCCGTTTAAGTGTGTGGTAACTCCTTTTTGTTCTTTAAAATTACGGTATCTGTAGGTGGAAATCGTGGCATCTTTCGGAAAATATTGAGGATCAATGATCCCTCCCTGAACTAATACCTCTTTTCCCGTTGGCAGAGCGGCAGAGAGGTATAAATCTCCGAAAGGTTCATCGTTAAAAACAAAACCTTTTGCCAAAACCGAGCCAAACAAAACACGCCTTTTCTGGAAATTACGAATTTGGACGTTGGCGGAAACCATACCGTTCACTGACATGTTTTTTTCTTCCAATAGTTTATTAACAAGTTTAATATCAACATTTTCTATATTGGCAATCAAACTATCTGACTGATTGTTGAGCCATCCGTCAATCGAGATTTTACTCTGTTCGGCTTCTATTTTTACGTTATTAAAAGAGAGTCTCCCATTTTTAAGCTCTATCAAGTGGTCAGTATTAAATTTCCATAAATACTCTTTGACATAAATAGCCGATGAGTTAATTTGAGCCTTTATATCGCGGTGTTCAGGGAAACTAATCTGTCCGCCGAGTTGGGATTCCAGCGACGAAATCATATCCGGATTTTGCCAGTCCAATTTGAAGTCTATTAAATTATCCTTAATTTGCGTCGCTAAATCGAAGTTAGAAATGCTATACCTTCCTTTTTCCCCAATACTGATTTCCTGAACGTCGAGGGCTAATGCTAATTCAGTGCTATCAATTTGATTGCCTGATAATTGTAGATTATTGAGGCAAATACTTCGGTTATAGGCCAGACGCGGAGTTCGAATGAGGATTTTGTCGTCATTTTGGTTGGAACGAGTCGAGAATTGAATGGTTGTGCCGTTGGCAATTTCCAATTTTGGGAAAAATACCTCCAATACAGGCGTTAAATGGTAGGCGGTGGCTTCAAAATTTAGAAAATGGTCACTGTTGGCTTCTGCAACCTGAGGGGGGACTTGTTCTTCGTGCTCCGGAAGCAAATGGGAACAGTATTTGTAGCCAACATCCAAAACAGCAGACAATATCTTGTTTAGGGAATAATTTGTACTTAAATTCAAGTTGAGCATGTCGGAAGTAAGTCTGTAAATATGAGATTTTTCATCGTTGATTGCTAACAATCGGACTCTATCTGTATTAATTGTTTTACCTTCTTGCTGATAGGTGATATCATCGGCATAGATATTTCCTGAAAATTCATTTAGATTATTTCCGAATAATGAAAACCCCAATGAATCTATAGAAAGTGTAATATATTCATTCTGTTGTACATAGCGAATAAATTTATTCATTCCCGAAGTGGCATTACTATCTATTTCGGGTAAATGTGCAAATATTTGATTGGGATTAATATGGTCAATATTGGCATTAACTTGGTAATGTGGTTTAGCAGTTGTTTGATCTACTTTACCATTGAGCACCAATTCACAGTTTGGGTCTTGAATGGATAGGGAAGCGTCATAGAGATGGTGAGCATAATTTCCGTCGATGTTGATTTGGCGAAGGGGATAACCTTTGATATCGAAACGGGAGATTTGCGCATCAATGCCGGCTTCAATGGTTTGAGCGAAATGGTCGGTGGTAGAAGGATCGGCTGCGGTTCCGCTGATGACGGCGTCAATCACAACTTGTCCGAAAACACCGATTTTTGGGAGAAACTGTGCAAGATTAAAGCCTTTGCTGTGAATGCTGCCGTCATAGATGATGAGGTCGTTGGAATCTGCATGGGCGTGCAGGGCTGCTGTCAGATTGTCGGATTTTGAGTTAATCACCGCTTGAGTAGAAAATTCTGCCAATGTGCCTGTAAAATCGAAATCTATTTGGGCAGTTTCCATTGCCCTGATTTTATTGGGCAGGGGAATTTGCTTTCCTTTGGGCAGCAAAAACATGGATAATTCGTTCAGATTTACGTCAACTCCCGGCAGATGTGCATCAAAAAAAGCGTGTTTGAAGTCGGTAATATTCCGTAATTCCATTGACCCATTCAGGTAGGTCTGCTCCTGATAACGGGCAGAGAAATTCTTGATTTTTAGGTCATTAACAGGCCCTTCAACCTGACAATTCATGACGATGGAATTGTCCATACCGCGCAATTTAGGGGCAAAATAGGTAATGTCTTTCATTCCTAAGGTAGAAGTCAGGGTGGTTACCTTGAAGTTGATTTTGTTGACGAAATCGGCGTAATCTTTCCATTTCCCATACTCAAAGGCAAAATCCATAAACAAGCGACTATTCGGGGTTAAGACCATGGCGTGATTTAGAGTCAGACCTTTCGGTTGAATTCGGAAGTCCCCGGTTAAGTTCAATACTTGAAATCCTGTATATTGATTGAATGCCAGATGTTCAAAATAGGCGGAAATATCCGGTCCTACCACTTTGAAATCTATTAATTTCCAATCAATATCTTTTAATTCAAAAAAAGCGTAATCAATATCATTCCCGGGTTTCGATAGTCGTTTGTTGTCATCGGTAAAAAGGAAATAGGAATTTTTCAGATGCATGAGAGAAGCCGTTAGGGTAAATGGAGATTTTTTCTCTTTCTTTTTGAAATTCCTAGCCCAAATTGCGATGTTTACAGATTCATCATTTTTGTATTTTCTGACGATAACGCTGACCTGGTCGAATTCGGAGCTTCCCAACGCGATTTTTAACGGGGAAACAGAAAACCCTTGCAGACGCGAACTGACCGAGCCGACAGCTATCATTTTATTATCCCGATAATCGTAAATTGCAAAATCACGGGCGTGTATGCGCAAAGAGGGACTTAGATAAATCTCCCCAATAGATATTCGGCTATGCCATTTTTCGGACAAGAAAGAAGTAGCGGTATCCACCACTTTTTGTTGAATGGGCGGGACAAAAAGCAAGCCTACGAGGGTTAAATCGAGTGCAATAAAACTCCCAATAACCCAAAGTGTGATTCGTAATATTTTTTTTGTAATTTTGCGTCCCAAAATTTATGCGATTATGTCAGTTTTTATTCTTGGTGTCGAATCTTCTTGTGATGATACTTCTGCTTCAGTAATTGAAAACACCACCATTTTGTCTAATGTCATTGCTTCTCAGAAAGTCCATGCAGAATTTGGAGGGGTCGTTCCGGAGTTGGCGTCAAGGGCACATCAGCAAAATATCATTCCCGTTATCGATACGGCACTTAAACGTGCAAAAATACACAAAAATCAATTATCTGCAATCGCTTATACAAATGGACCCGGATTATTGGGTTCTTTGCTTGTAGGTAGTTCATTTGCTAAGGCTATGGCGTATAGTTTGAACGTTCCACTGATTGAGGTTGACCATCTTCAAGCCCACGTTTTGGCTAATTTTTTGCAGAAAAAAGATGAAAAAAAGGAAATTCCTTCTTTTCCGTTTCTTTGTCTTACAGTTTCTGGTGGTCATACGTTGATTCTAAAAGTGAATGATTACTTTGATATGGAGGTCTTAGGTCGCACCATCGATGATGCCGGTGGCGAGGCTTTTGATAAAGCTGCCAAAATATTAGGACTGCCTTACCCGGGTGGTCCGGTGATCGATAAATTGGCAAAGGATGGGGACCCTAAAAAATTCTCCTTTGCCATTGCGCATATTCCCGGACTTGATTATAGTTTTAGCGGACTAAAAACTTCTTTTCTCTACTTTGTACGCGATAATTTAAAAACAAATCCCAACTTTATAGCTGATAACTTACCCGATTTGGCTGCCTCTATACAGTATGCCATTATCCGTTCCCTGACCAATAAAGTTGTGAAAGCGATAGAACTTACCGATTGCCACGACATTGTCATTGCGGGTGGCGTCTCTGCCAATAGTGGCTTGCGAAGCGCCATGCATCAAATTGCCGATCAATATCATCGCAAATTATTTGTCCCAACCATCGATCTTACGACCGATAATGCCGCTATGATTGCCGTGTATGGCTATTTCAAATATTTGAAAAACGAGTTCTCCACCAATGATTCCACACCTTATTCCACTGTCCGTAACAAAACTTCATTCTGAATCCTTTGTTATTCATTCTTTTATGGTTCTATAAAAATAATATTGATATGAAAGCTGTTAGATTGATTTGTGTTGCTTTGTTATTACTCGCAACAAATATTTGTTGGATTGAGGCTCAAACTATTCGCCAAAAAGATAAATGGGGAACCATGCTTTTTTATGTAGATGAAACCAATACTATGCATCAAAAAGACAAGTGGGGAGAAAAACTGTTTTACTACGATGGCTCGGTCATTCGTCAAAAAGATAAATGGGGTGCACCATTGTATTATATGGATGGGCAGACGGTTCGTCAAAAGGATAAATGGGGAGCGGCTCTCTATTATTTCGATGGAAATACCATTCGTCAAAAAGATAAATGGGGGAATGCGCTCTATTATCTTGACGGTAATGTATTGAAAATAAAAGATAAATGGGGCTGCCCGCTTTATTATTTTGAGGGAATCCCTGAAAAATGGATGATTATCTGTATCATAGGGTAGAGGGAGAAACGCAATACCCGCCGGACGAAATTGACCAAAAAACCATAAGAATTTCATTGAGGGAACGCAATGATTGTATATTTTGACAGAAGTTATTAACAATTCTTGCATTCCGCTCATAAATGATGTATCTTTGCCTCGTTTTTACGTTCTTTGAATACATCGTTTTTCAAACACAGAAACTAAATCTACTAATTTACTAATTTAACTCTACGATTATGGGAAATTTCATCAATCCGTTTACCGATTTCGGTTTTAAAAAACTTTTTGGCACTGA
>JALNYF010000114.1 GCA_023229985.1 Bacteroidales bacterium
AAATTGCTATTTTTAAAGAAGTTACGGATATTATTACTTCGCAATTTGATTATCGGATATTGCGACATATTGCCAATTCAGCGGGTATTTCCCGTTTCCCGGAAGCGCAATTTGACATGGTGCGCGTAGGTATCGGGCTGTACGGTTTTTCATCAGTTCCGCAGGATAAACCTCATTTACAACACGTTGCTACATTACGCACAGTCATTACGCATATTGTAGAAATTGGCGAAGGCGAAACAGTAGGTTATAATCGCACTTATACCGCACCAGCAGCGACCAAAGTCGGAATAATTCCCATCGGCTATGCAGACGGATTGGCACCGGAATTGGGGCGTAATGTTGGGAAAGTGTTTATCAACAATCAGTTAGTGCCGATTATTGGGAAAATTTGCATGGACATGACGATGATCAATCTGACCGGCATATCGGCGCAGGAAGGGGATGAGGTGATTGTGTATGGCGAGCAAAATCGGATTGATGACATCGCCGCGCAAATCGGCAAAATTCCGTATCACCTGCTCACCGCCATCTCGAAGCGTGTACCCCGAATATACATTATGGAATAAACTAACTATACAATATAACGATGAACGACCATATTTTATCACAACTCAATGATTCTCAAAGAGAAGCAGTTCAAGTCATACAAGGACCTGTCATGGTCATTGCGGGAGCCGGGTCGGGCAAAACCCGTGTTCTCACCTTTCGCATTGCCTATATGTTATCAAAAGGCATACTCCCCTACCAAATCTTGGCATTGACTTTTACCAACAAAGCCGCCAAGGAGATGAAGGAAAGAATTCAGCAGCTTATTGGCGGCGCGCAAGCCAAGGCTGTTTTTATGGGCACTTTTCACTCTATTTTTTTAAGAATTCTTCGCACAGAAGCCGAAAAAATTGGGTTTACAAGTGCACTAACTGTTTATGATACAGATGATTCCACAGGTTTAATTAAAACAATCCTGAAAGAGATGAACTTAGACCCCAAGATCTATAAGCCGAACCTTGTACTTAGCCGAATCTCTGCAGCAAAATCCAATTTATTGTCGGCAGAAGATTATGTGCGCAACGCTGAGGCAATGGAAGTTGATAGGCAAGTGGGGCGTCCGCTACTTTCTGAAGTTTTCTTGCGCTATAACAATCGTCTTCATTCATCCAATGCCATGGATTTTGATGATTTACTGTACTATACGAACGCGCTCCTTCGTGATTTTCCGGAGATGTTATATAAATATCAGAATCGTTTTCGATATATTTTGGTAGATGAGTATCAGGATACGAATTTTGCGCAATACATGATCGTTAAGAAAATCGCGGCTGCCCATCACAATATATGCGTGGTTGGCGATGATGCACAGAGTATTTATGGTTTTCGTGGTGCCGATATTCACAATATCCTCAATTTCAAACGGGATTATAAAGAAGCCATCATCATCAAGTTGGAACAGAACTATCGTTCCACGCAAAATATTGTTAATACTGCCAATGCCATCATCAAGAATAATCG
The DNA here is from genome assembly GCA_023229985.1 of Bacteroidales bacterium. Classification (GTDB taxonomy): domain Bacteria; phylum Bacteroidota; class Bacteroidia; order Bacteroidales; family WCHB1-69; genus UBA1756. The sequence goes on from JALNYF010000114.1 coordinate 1,510, forward strand.
CGAACAATTGCACAAAACGGTATGGACCGACAACGGACAGGGCGCCCTTATTTCGATTGTGCCTACCGGCAGTGAAACTGATGAAGCTACGGCGGTTTGCGATTCCATCTTTGAAATTCGGCAGAACTATCATGCAGATTATAAGCAATTTGCTATTCTGTATCGCACCAATATGCAATCCCGCGCATTGGAGGAATCGCTGATCAAAAAACATATTCCATATAGATTGTACGGCGGCACCTCTTTTTATAAAAGAAAAGAGATTAAGGATATTTTGGCATATTGTCGATTAGCGATTAATCATTATGATGAAGAATCGTTGAGACGTGTCATCAATTATCCGGCGCGTGGAATTGGGGAAACGACCCTCGACCGGATCACGGTTTCAGCGCAGGAAAATAAGGTTCGAATGTGGGACGTGGTTCAAGACCCCGAATTTTTTGAGTTGCCGGTCAATGGTCCCACGAAAGAGCGTTTGCAAGATTTTGCCGCACTTATTAAGAGTTATACGGCACAATTATCTGTCAAAAATGCTTATGAATTAGGAAAGCATATTGCAATTTCTTCCCGGATTATGTCAATTTTAAAAGAAGAATCAGCATCATCGGACAAAGACCGCATTGCCAATGTGGAGGAGTTATTAGATGCCATGCAGGATTTTTCAGAAAATGCGAAAGGGTCAGCTTTTAACGAAGAAACGGGGGAATTAATTGAAGATTTTAATCCAACCTTAGACCGTTTTATGGAAAACGTGGCCTTACTGACCGACAGTGACGAAAAGGAAGACGGAGACGATAACAAGGTAAAATTAATGACCATTCACGCCGCCAAAGGATTAGAGTTTGATTATGTCTATATTACCGGCATGGAAGAGAATTTGTTTCCCTCTTCTTTATCTATTGGGTCGCGGCGCGAATTGGAGGAAGAAAGGAGGCTCTTCTACGTTGCCATTACCCGTGCCAAAATGATGCTGACGATAACGCACGCCCAGACCCGCCACCGGTTTGGAAGTTTGCAATTTTGCGAACCCAGCCGCTTCATTGACGAAATTCCCATGTCATGTGTCAAAAGCATACAAAAAGCTTCTTCCGGCAAAGGAGTTTTTTCTTCCAAAAAGAGTGAGTGGAATGAACGAGTATTTGAGAAAAAAGCCCCTACCAAAACCAAAAACCAAACCGATCTCGACATCGCAGCCATCGGCAGAATTGCCACAATCAACGAAATTGTTCCCAAACTCCGCATTTATCATCTACGATTCGGCTATGGAAACATACAACTAGTTGACGGAAACGGGAGCGATAAAAGGGCAGTCATCACATTTGACACCTTAGGCGACAAAACCGTTCTCTTGAAATTCGCACAACTCATTATTCCGAAGAATTAGAAAACGAACTGCAAATTCGTTATATATGGATTATCAACAATTTCACCGCGCCATTAGAGCGAGAATTTGTTCATGCAAAAGCCTTTCTTTTGGACGGAAATGATATAAATATCTTTTCCATCAATAAATTGCAGTCGAAATATTTGTTGTCCATCGCTATCGGCAGATAATAAAACTTTCTGTGAGATGTCACCATTTTCATTCAACATGGGACATACCCCTTTGCTTTTTTTGTTTACAATATTAGGTGACTTCAAATTAAAACTAATTGATAATCAATAATATGAAACTCAAAAACGCCCATTTTTCGACATTTTATTTCCTATTTTGTTAAGAACAAATAAATTTAACACATCCAAAACTTCAAGA
>JALNYF010000115.1 GCA_023229985.1 Bacteroidales bacterium
TGGATTGAATGTTACAAATGAATCAATCGTTGTGGCGCGTCCCCTTGCCGGTGTTTATACGTATGAAATAACCGTTTTGGATGCCAATGGTTGTGATGCTGTGGCAGAGACCGATGTTATAGTGGATTCATTGCCCGCCGTTCCGCAATTAACAGCTACCGACAATATAATCTGTTTGAGTGCTGCTAATGCAACCCTGACGATTGAAAGTCCTGTCGGAGTGGGATACAGCTATTCGTTGAACGGTGATGCTTTCCAAGATACTACCAACGTTTATTCCAACCTTACGGAAGGAACTTATACCATTGTAGTTCAGACGCAGGAAGGTTGCGAAGCTACTTCACAAATTACCATTAATCGCGATGACACCACTCCCATAGTGCTGATAGACCCAATTATCGCTATTCTTTGTCCCAATATTGGAACTCAAGATGTTACCGCGCAAATTACCTCCGGCTTGGCTCCGTTTGTTGTTAATTGGAGTGGGGCAGGTTTCGTTGCAACCGACAGCTTGACCGCTTCGTTGTTGCTCGATAGAATGCAATGCGATACCACTTATGAGGTTCATATAGAAATAGAAGATGCTCACGGATGTTTTGCATCCGATACTTTGGTTATCAATGTAAACGATACCGTTAAACCTACTATTTCCGATGTAGCAACCGAAACCCACATTGCCGGTTGCTCGGTTGCCGATGCACCCGTCATTATTACCGATGAAGCCGGTTTGACAGCAATCGGAATGACCATTGCCGATAACTGTAGCACTTCCGATAGTTTGGACATTCATTGTGATGAAGTAATTACCGGCACTTGCCCTATTAATATCACTCGCTACTATTTTGTGGTTGATGAGTGTGGTAACGTGAGCGACAGTGCCATTCATCATATTTTAATCAATGATCAAGAAATCCCGCAAATGAGCGATACAACCGTTATGCTGACTTTGAACGGTTGCGACGCATCTGCCGCTCCGTTCGTGGCAACAAACCCGGCGGATTTGCAAGCATTGGGTTTCAATTTTACCGATAACTGTACTTCAATCAATAACTTGACAGTTTCTGTAACTGCCGATACCGCTGGACATTGTCCGATAGTGATTGTTCGCCATTATCAAGTGACCGACGAATGTGGAAATATAAGTGCCGACGCACACCACGAAATTCATATCTTCGATTCCGTTGCACCAATCATTGCTGGTGCTATTCAAGATACTTTCATTGACGGTTGCAATTTAACTGCTTTAACTGCCTATCCGACTGCTAATACCGTTACCGAATTGTTAGCCATCGGCGGCATGACCATAACGGAAAATTGCACATCACTCAACCAGTTGGTAGTTCATAGCACCGCCGACACATCCGGTCGTTGTCCGATAATGATTGTACGTACCTATACGGTAGAAGATGAGTGCGGTAATATCAGTAACGCCGTGACAGAAAATATATTCATACAAGATACTACTTCCCCTGTCTTTACAGATATTATTGCCGACCAAATGCTGGGTTCTGCTAATTGCGACTTTACCGTTCCCGATTTTACCGATACGGTAAGAACCCGAATCAGCGATAACTGCAATAATGCTAATGAAATAGATATTAGTCAGTTGCCGGTTGCCGGAACCATCGTTACCGCCAACAGCCAAGTGCAAATTACCATTACCGATTCTTGCGGCAACAGTGCCATGATGAATGTGAATATCCTCGTTCCCGAACCATTGCAAGTGTCCATAATACCAGATGTTAGTCAATTCTGTGAAAATGACAGTGTGACCATGACCGCAACTGTGACCGGTGGTACAGCAGGTTTTACTTATGATTGGCAACCTATTAACGGATTGAATGTTACAAATCAATCAATCGTTGTGGCGCGTCCAACCGCCGGCGTTTATACGTATCAATTAACCGTTTTGGATGCCAATGGTTGTAATGCTGTCGCCACATCTGTGGTAACAGTGGATTCATTGCCGATGGCTCCGGTAGTTTCTTCCACTCCGAATACCATTTGCGTAGGAACGCAAAACGGTACCATTATCATTGAAAATCCTCTTGGCACAGGCTATAGCTATTCGTTGAATGGAGCTGCCTTCCAAGATACAACAACTGTTTATGATAATTTGAGCGTGGGTAATTACACAATTATTGCGCAAACTGCAGAAGGTTGTAGCTCAACTCAAACCATGACGTCTATTCAAAATTCTCAGGATTTGCCGACCGTTGTCATTCACCCCAATGATATGATCCTTTGTCCTAACTTGGGAACACAAACCGTTACCGCAGAAATTCTTAACGGTGAGGCTCCTTTTACAGTGGCTTGGAATACTAACCAGATGATTTCTTCCGACAGCCTTACTGCAATCTTGGGATTCTTACCTCAATTCTGCGATACCAATTACATCTTCTCCGTTGATGTTACCGATGCCAATAATTGTTCGGCTTCGGCAGAAGATACCTTGCATGTTGCCGACAATGAACTTCCAACCATTACCGGAACCATTGCCGTAACGACCATCAACGGTTGTACGGAAAATGATGCACCCGCTGCGGTAACTACACCGGCAGAACTGATTGCCTTAGGTTTGCAATTAAACGACAACTGTACTGCCATCAACAATTTGACGGTTCATAGTCAGGATCAGGTTGCCGGTCATTGCCCGATAGTGATTACCAGAACTTATCAAGTAGAAGACGAATGTGGAAATGTGAGCGCGGACTTTGTTCAAACCTTACAAGTATTTGATAGCGTGGCTCCGTTGATGAACAATGTAACCATTACTTTGAATTTGAATGGTTGCGATGCTTCCGTTGCTCCTGCCGTAGCTACAACACCGTCAGAATTAACTGCTATCGGCTTCACTTTCTCCGATAACTGTACCGCTAACAATGACTTGACTGTTGAGGTCGTTGCGGATACCACCGGAAATTGCCCCATGGTATTGACACGTTCTTATAGCGTAGTAGATGAATGTGGTAATGAAAGTACTGCCGCCATTCACGAAATTTTAATTTTCGATTCCGTGGCACCGGTTATCAACGGTTTCATTGCGGACATCTTTGTTGATGGCTGCGATACCACCGTTTTGCGCAATCACCCGATAGCAGCGACTGCGGCGGAACTGCTGGCGTTAGATGCCATCAGCATTACCGAACTTTGTACGCAAACGGCTAATCTGATTGTTCATAGTCAGGAAGATACCAGCGGAAATTGCCCCATTCAGGTAACCAGAACTTACAATGTGGAAGATGAGTGTGGAAATAT
>JALNYF010000053.1 GCA_023229985.1 Bacteroidales bacterium
CTCATATTTTAAAGAAAAAACGGCTTCTTTTGCATATTCAAAAATGATGCGATATGATTTTTCAGGGTATTTTTTAAAGACATTTGCACCAAATGCGGGTGACATATCTTGTTTGAAATAAAGGACTTCAATTACTTTTTCATTGGTAAAGAGGTCTTTGCCATTCCAGCCCAACAAGGTGTAATAAGTCTTATTTTTCCCTTTTAACGGAATTATTTTGTAATAAACAGCACCGTACCATTTGTTGTGATTGCCGATGCACGTGCGCGGGTAATCAATGGCATTTCGTTTGTCAAAAAGCGGATAAATAATGTATTTTTTTCGTCCTTCGTTATAAACGTGAATAAATCCGAAATTTTCAACGGTATAATCGTCTTTTTCAACAAACCATGTAAAGATTTTGAACAATTTATCCGGCGATGCAAGGATGGAAAAATTCTTAACGGAATCCCATTCAAATTTAAACACATTCTTCTCACGCAGAACACTTTCCAAAACATTCATAAAGTCTTCGTTTAAAGAATAACGTTCGACTTCCGTTGAAGCAGAGATGACCTCGTCGCGCAAACGAATCAGTGAATCTTCCCAAAAGCGAAAGTCAAAATTCTTCTGCGCCGTGGCAGAAGTAGAGATGAAAATCGCAATAATGAAAATCAATCTCTTTTTCATTTGATGATGAGTTTGTTATACAATCCGTTGTTAGAAAGGTAAAATACTTTCCCGTGCATAAAAATGGCTTGTCGAACATCGTCCGTAAACGTGCAAATTTCTATTTGATTGAGCTTTTGATAGTTATATGCAAGTAACTGATTGTCCTTGAGATAATAGATGAACTGATCATCAATTTGCGCGATGGCGGTAGTTTGTATCGGAATTAGTTTCAAATAAGTTCCAAAATTGTCGAAAAAAAGAATACCGCTGCCTGGATTTTGAATGAACACGTTTTTTTCTTTGAAGGTATTCATTTGCCGCGGGTTGAGTAGTTCAATGGTTAAATGATTCTTTTGCAATTCGTTGAGTTGAAAATCTACCGTTATTAATTCATTTTTAACGTTATCATACAACCAAATGCGGTTATCGGTAGAAAATGCAGCCAAGGAGATATTAAAGTAGTTTCGGCTCAGCAGGTCAATGGGTTCGGTGATAGGCGTTAGCTTTTCATCTAAGAATACTAATTTGCCGGCATCTTTGTAGAAAACCATAATTTTCAACGGGTTAGAAACATCAACCGAAGCGATTGTTCCTAAAAATAAATTCGAATAGGAGAATAAGATTTGCCCTTCCTGATTAAATTTGTAAAGGGATGCATCACTCATCATAAAAAGATTTCCCTTCATATCACACGTAAGGAAATCTCCTTTAATTGTTTCTATCATTTGATATTGATTTCCAATATTTTGTGATTGAAGGCTAATAAAAGAAGCGAGAAGAATCAGAGTCCATACAGCTGCTAACTTTCTCATATATAACAATTTATTCTCCGAAAATTTGTTTTAAGGCATTCGAGAGTGCTTCGCCGCGCAAATTTTTGGCAATGATATTTCCCTCTTGGTCAATGAGGAAAGTGGCGGGAATGGAATTAACACCGTAGATTTTGGCGGCTTCTGATCCCCAGCCTTTTAAGTCGCTGACGTGGTTGGGCCACGAAAGATTGTCCTTGGCAATAGCATCTGTCCAGTTTTGTTTGGTTTTGTCAAGGGAAACACTGAATATTTCAAATCCTTTGGAGTGATATTTTGCATATTCCCTGACTACATGAGGATTTTCGCGTCTGCACTGGCCGCACCATGAAGCCCAAAAATCGATTAAAACTACTTTCCCGCGCAAGTCCGACAATTTGCGAATTTTCCCATCAACGCCAGGGAATGCCAATTCCGGCGCAGGACTGCCTTCCGAGGTTCGGTATTGCGGGGAACTAATGGATTTATATCGTCCACTTACAATGGGATGGTTCGGATATGTTTCATTTAAGCCGTTGATAACCTCAGCAACCAAAGCCTTATCTTGCGTAAAGTTATCCAAAAACATCAAAGCCGCCAAATTATGTTTGTTCTCTATCATCAAATTGCGCATGGCTTCGTTTTGATTACGGTTCTCCTTATCGTAAATCTGCTGGTAATTTGAAACAATTTGCTGAATTTTTGTTTTTGCATTATTGTTGATTTGCCCGCCCAACTCCGTTAGTTGGTTGGATTGTTCGATGAAAGTGGTTTTATCAGCGGAAATTTTGGCACTATATTGTTGAATTACAGCCAAAATACTATTGGCAAAACTAACTTTTGCCTTGCTGGTTTCTAATTGATTATCGTAAAACAGTTCATCGTATTGGGTCGTCAATGCATCAATTTTGGAGGCATACTCCTGCATATTGGTTTGCACCCATTGATGATGTAAATCCATCACTCTTACAAATTCAGCCACATCATGATTGAAACTTTCTTGATTTTCAATTGGGTTGGTAGAAATTGACAAACTCGAAGCAATATTGTCGATGTAATTTTGATATGAAGCGTAGTAATTTTTCAATAGTTTCATGCATTTTATCGTAGAAGTAAGAAACGTGGAAACATTCTTTTTGATAAGATTTCCGTCTGAAATGGTTTCTTGATTCATACATGATAATAATGAGTCATTCCAAATAATAGCAGAATGGATATTGTCGTCCCATTCTTTATTAACTTGTTGATATTTAATAAATTGTGTAGCAAAACCGGAATATGCCAATTGTTTTTTGTCGTGTTGGAGCAGACTATTAATGCTATCCAAGTATTTTTGTTTGGACATCATAATGTCGGTTAATTTTTTGGCAAATGACATAGAGGCGGAACCGGAGACGGACACCACGCGTTTAAGGTTATTTCCATCGATGGTTATTTGAATATTTTCTTTAGGGGCGAGGCAGATGAGGAAAACGTCATTTTGACCTTGGTCGCCCATTTTTAAAAAGAAAAGGTCGGTCGTCCCAATTTCTGCTGCGAGGGTAAATTTGTCGGTTTGTATGTCGGTTTTTGCCAACGCCGGCAAGCTCTTGTCGGTAGCAGAAATTAATTCTACATTTTTAAATTTGTTATTGATAATTGTTCCATTGATGATTGCTTTTTGTGAGAATCCAATGGTGGACAAAAAAATGCACAATACTGTGAGAATGGATTTTCGGGACATGATAAATTATTTTAAGATTCATTAGACAAGAAACGATAAATAGAGTGTTCAAATTGTGTTTGAGCGTATTTCAGGTCAATGGTAATCGTTCGTTTTTTGGAATCGGGAAACTCGAACATGGCGTTAGTCATAATTTTTTCAATGATAGAGCGCAGACCGCGGGCACCTAATTTTAATTCAACAGCCTTGCGAACGATATAATTGAGTGCTTCGTCATCGAACTGAAGGTGGATGCCGTCCATTTCAAACAGCTTGATATACTGTTTAATAAGTGCATTTTTCGGTTCAATTAATATTTTACGGAGTGCCTCTTCGTCCAAGCTGTTCAAATAAGTAATAACGGGGAATCTTCCGCACAATTCGGGAATAAGTCCGAACGATTTGAGGTCTTGTGCGGACACATATTGCAGCATGTTGGCTTTGTCAATTTCCTTATTTTTAGTATTATAGCCAATAACTTTGGTATTCATTCTTTCGGCGATAATGTTGTCAATACTATTGAAAGCACCGCTCCCAATGAAGAGAATGTTTTGAGTATCAACGACAATAAATTTTTGTTCGGGGTGTTTACGCCCGCCTTCGGGGGGCACATTGACTTTAGAACCTTCCAAGAGTTTCAGTAAAGATTGTTGCACGCCTTCGCCGGAAACGTCTCGGGTGATAGATGGATTTTCGCCGCCTTTACGGGAGATTTTGTCAATTTCATCAATGAAAACGATACCTCTTTCGGCTTTAGCCACGTCGTAATCGGCGGCTTGCAGGAGACGGGTAAGGATGCTTTCCACATCTTCTCCCACATAGCCGGCTTGCGTAAATACGGTGGCGTCGGCAATGCAGAAAGGAACGTCCAACATTTTTGCTATTGTTTTAGCAATCAATGTTTTACCTGTTCCTGTTTCGCCAATCATAATAATATTTGACTTATCAATTTCAACATCTTTATCGACATCTTGGGTATATAAGATTCTTTTATAATGGTTATAAACTGCAACGGAAATAACTTTTTTAGCTTCTTCCTGACCGATGACGTATTGGTCTAATTTATTTTTTATTTCACTTGGTTTCAGTAACTTAACTTTGAAGTTACGATTTTGTTTCACCCTTTCGGCAGATCTGTCGTTCAGGATATTATGAGCCAAGTTGATGCAGTTTTCGCAGATTGCACCGCTAACACCATAAATAAGTTGATTTTGAGGAGTTTCCTGCTCACCGCAAAAGTCGCAGTAGTTTTTGTTCTTTGTGCTTTTCGCCATGTTACTACCTGTTACTAACGAGTACTTCGTCAATCATGCCATATTCTTTAGCTTCTGCGGCAATCATCCAATAATTGCGGTCACAATCTTTCCACACTTGGTCATAATCTTTGCCGGAGTGTTTGGAGATAATGTTGTAAAGTTCTTTTTTCAATTTTTGGATTTCGCGTGCTTCGATTTCGATGTCAGAGGCTTGACCTTGTGCACCGCCTAGGGGTTGATGAATCATGACGCGAGAGTGGGGGAGTGCAAATCTTTTGCCTTTAGCACCGGCGCAGAGCAAAACGGCTCCCATTGAAGCGGCAATACCTGTGCAAATAGTGGAAACATCCGGTCCGATGTATTGCATGGTGTCATAAATGCCCAAACCGGAATGCACGTAGCCACCCGGCGTGTTTAGGTATATCTGAATGTCACGTTCCGAATCTTGCGATTCCAAAAACAGTAATTGCGCTTGGATAATATTGGCAACGTCATCATCAATCGGTACTCCCAAAAAGATAATTCTGTCCTTCATCAATCTTGAAAAAACATCTAATTGCGTGATATTCATCGGACGTTCTTCAATGATATACGGAGTCAAGTAATCATTAATGGTAGAAGTGTATTTATCTAAATGTAAACTTCTGATACCTTGATGTTTGGTCGCATATTCTCTAAATTCGTTTTTCATGTTTATTCCTTTTTCGCTGATTTTTTTGCTTTCGTTTCTTTGGCAGGTTTTTCCTCTGAAGTCTCTTTCTTGGCTTTTGCTTTGGGTTTGCTTTCAGCAGCTTCGTCGGTCAGTTGTTCGCCCTTGTCACTTTTTTTGGATTTTCCTTTTTTGTCGCCCTCTTTGCCGCCTTGAACCGCTTCTGTAAACTCTTTAAAAGTCACTTTTTGGGTTTGCGTTTGCATCTTTTGAGCTAAAATATCCATCAACTTACTATCGAAGAGTTGGTCATAGATATTTTTGGTGTCTTGTTTATTTTTCATCGCATCATTTACCAATGTATCAACGCGTTCTGCTACGTCTTCGTTGCTAAAATTGGCGAAATAATTTTCCATGAAATACTGGCGAATGTAATTTTTGATCTCTTCTTCGGAAACCTTAATATCATTTTCTTTTGCCAATTTATTCTCAATCAGTTGCCATTTAAATGAATTTTCATATTCGGTATATTTTTCATCTAATGCTTCTGCGGTGATATCTTTTTGAGATGCCAAGATGAATTTTTTAAGAAATTCTTTGGGAAGTTCCATTTTAACTTCTTTGAGAAGAATGCCGATGGCTTCATTCATAAAATAGCGTTTGGTATGAGATTCCCATTCGGCTTCAATTTTTTCTGTGGCAGCTTTCTTCATTTGTTCCTCGTTAGTAACGGAGCCGTCGGGATATGCTTTTTTATAGAACTCTTCATTGATTTCTGCGGGGGTAAGACGACCTATGTATTTGATAGTCAAGTCAATTTGACGTGGTTCGTCTTTCACAAAGTCTTGGCCTTGCATTTTCAAAAAGGCGATTAGTTTGGCTTCTGAATCGAAAATTTTATTCAAATCGGCGTTGATAATTTCGTTTTTGTTTTTGTTCAAGAACAATTTTCTGCCGGCATCGGTCAAGTCATTCATGTAGAAGTTGCCGTCTTTGGTTCCGTCGCCAACCGCATATTCAACCGTAATAAAATCGGTTTCGCCAGCGGTTTCGGGAGATGAATAATCGCCGTGACGTCTTCTCAAATTCATAACAAATTCATCAATTTCGTCTGAAGTTGCAGTAATTTGGTAGTGTGTGATGGTAGAAAGTTTGGTGTAGTCAATATTGATTTCCGGTTCCAAAGCAATTTCAAAAGCGAAGATGAATTTATCGGGATTTTCAAAATCAACGACAGTTTTCTCATTAATGGGAAGCGGTTCACCTAATATCTGCAAATCCTTTTCACGCATATATTTGTATAGTTCTTCAATCATCATGTCATTGACGATATCGGCAATATAAGATTTTTCATAATTTCTTTTAATCAAACCCATTGGAGCATTTCCCACTCTGAAACCCGGAATTTGGGCTGTTCTACGTTGTTTCTTCAGTGCGTTTTCAACTTTTTCCGCATAATCTTCTTTGCAAATTTCAATGATTAATTCTTGAACTTGGTCGTTTTGTTTTTCGTTTTGAATGTTCATTTAATTATTTTTTTATGTTTTATTTTTGAGGGTGCAAAAATAATAAAATTCTGAATATAAATACTATATAGCGTACAATGCTTTTTTACTTTTCAATTCTGATTCGGGCATCCACAGCGGTAACGCTTTTAGCGGTTCCCAGCAGCGGGTTCAGGTCCATTTCAGCGATTTCCGGTGCAGCCATTACCAAAGCAGATACGCGAGCGATGGTGTCTGCATATAATTCTTCATTAACGGGTTCTTGACCTCTCACGCCTTGCAGAATTTTGTAGCCGCGTAACTTGTGTATCAACGCCAAAGCTTCATTTTTGTTCACGGGCGTCAGCGCAGCTTGCACGTCTTTCATCACTTCTACAAAAATACCGCCTAACCCAAACAATACTTGATGTCCGAACTTGCTGTCGCGAGAGGCACCAATGAACACTTCCGTACCGAATAGCATCGGGTACATTTCAACTGCGTAAGTTTCGGGTATTTTAATCAAACGGTTAAATTCGCGAATAACGGTTTCTTCGTCTTTCACATTCAGGACAACCCCGCCGACATCGGATTTATGCACCGGTCCAACGACTTTCATCACGAGCGGATAACCGACTTGGCGAGCATAAGCCACAGCTGCATCTTCTTGATTTACTTCTTCTTCCTTCTTGCAGGCAATGCCGGCAGCATCTAACAAAGTGCGGATATTTTCTAATGAAAGATAGCCATCTTCACAATGATCAACCACTTTTCTGATGGCAGCTGTGTCAATTTTCGGCATTTCGGGTTGAAGCGGCTGTGGGGTAGGGGTGTTGATTACTTTTGCCAAGGCGTTCCCAAACACGCACTCTTCGGGGAAATTGATGCGATGTTTATTAGTGATAAAATCGGCAATTTCTTCTTTTACATTAATAATAGAAGGAAGAATGGGGAAAATCGGTTTTTTGCAGGTTTTCATCTTTTGGTCTAAAACATCATAGACTTCCCAATTGGCAAAAAGTCCGGGCGAACCAAAAATAACCGCCATCGCGTCGATATTGTCAAATTCGTTTTCGCAATAGTCGATAATGGTGCCCAATTGCTCAGCGGTACCGGTAGCCAAAAAGTCGATTGGATTTCCGACTGCGGAGCCAGCATAGAGTTTTGAAAGCAATTCTTCCGCTTTAGGACCTTCAATATGAGGTACTTCCAACCCGTTATTGGATAAAACGTCCGTCAACATAACGGCAGGTCCGCCGGCGTGAGTGATGATGGCGATGCGTTTTCCTTTAGGAGCGGGGTGCATAAAGATGGAGCAGACGGTGGTTAGTTCTTCGCGGTTATGGCAGCGCACGATTCCGGCTTTGCGGAAAAGGGCTTCTACGGCGACATCTGACGTAGCCAATGCACCGGTGTGTGAGGAAGCAGCGCGACTGCCCGCAGCTGAACTTCCCGATTTGATAGCTGCAATTTTGCATCCTTTGTTAATTAACGATGATGCGTGAGTCAGCATTTTTTTCGGGTTTTTGATATTTTCCATGTATAACATGATGACGCGGGAACTTGCAGCAGGGTCAAAAGTAACATCCAAGTGTTCCAAAACTTCTTCAATGCCCATTTGCGCAGAATTGCCCACTGCCCATACACTGTTGAAAGAGAGACCGTTCGTGATTCCGTATTCTTTAATAAACACAGCTGTGGCACCGGAACCGGTAATAAAATCAACACCTTGTGCGCTGAGTGGTGGAATCGGAGTATCAAAAGCTCCATTGTAGTTGATGTTCAAAAAGCCTGTACAATTGGGACCAATCAGGCTGCCACCCACGCTGTTGATGGTATCTACAATCTGTTTTTCATATTGTGCACCGGCTTCATTTTCTTCCGAAAAACCGGCAGAGATGATAATGAAACCGCGTGTTCCCTTATCTTTCGCCAATACATCGACGGTAGCCGGACAATACTTGGCGGCAATTGCCAAAATTGCGCAATCCACTTGCGGCAGTTCTTGCACTGTTGCATAGCAATGAATGCCCTGCACTTCGCTTTCTTTTGGATTGATAGCATATACAGCACCTTTGAAATTGCTTGATAGTAAATTTTTTAAAATTTTGCCGCCCGGTTTTTGCACGTCATTGGAGGCACCTATAACTACAATACTTTGAGGCTTTAATAACTTAGGATTAATCATGTTGTAAGTTTATTAATATTATTAATTCGTATTTATCTATAAATCAATATGTAATGTTATTAAACAATGGGTCTGCAAAGTTACATTTTTTTTTGTTATGCTTACTTTTTTGGTCAGCCTTTTTCTTCTTATTTTTATAACTTTACAAATTGAACTTATATTTAAGTAAAGAGTGAAGACAATCATTACAAAAAATGGAAGTCTATGAGTGCCAATAATCGATAAAAATGGACTAATAGAATGAATATTATTTGTAAAATATTGAATTTAAGTATTTTATTTTTATTAAAAAAGTTTTGAAAATTCATCGGGGGAATTGATAAAAGTTGTATTTTTGCCGCTGATTTCAGTCTTGGAGAGATGGGTGAGTGGCTGAAACCAACAGTTTGCTAAACTGTCGTAGGGGTAACCCTACCGCGAGTTCGAATCTCGCTCTCTCCGCATCACAAAAAGGCAACGTAAAAACGTTGCCTTTTTTGTTGTCGAAGCGTCGTCGTCGGCTAGTTGACAAAAAGTATTTAGACAACATATACAACATAATAAGGCATTCTGCATTCAATCAGTTCCAGAACAGCTGTGCAGAGAGCCTTCAGCTCGTTTGCTCATCATCGCAATAAGGCCGGCGCGCGTGCGGCGTAGCTATATACCAAAAATTTTCTTCAGCACAGCAAACTTTAAAAAAATATTCGCAAATCAAAAATATTTGGTAGCAGCAAATCTGCATTAAAGCATTTGCGGCTTGATTCAGTGAAAATAGGAACAAATCTAACGAAAAGCGGGCATAACTGCCCGCCTGTATTTGTCCGATAATTTATATTATGTTAAATAGGATATTAAGCTACGCTATTCTATTCCACTTTCGGAAAAAACTACGCCATTTTAAACCAATCACTCCAAAAATGGCTTCCTTGAAAATCCCTTTATTCATCTTTGAGGTTCCCAAAGTACGGTCACGGAAAACAATCGAAACTTCCTTAATTCTAAATTTTAATTTCCAAACCGTGAATTTCATCTCTATTTGGAATCCATAACCGACGTGATGTATTTTTGAAAAATCTATCGCGCGTAAAGTGTCTGCTTTATAACATTTAAAACCTGCTGTGGTGTCACGCACAGGAATTCCCAAAATAAAGCGAACATAAGCCGAGCCGTAATATGACATCAATAACCTTGACATGGGCCAGTTCAAAACATTGACACCATTACAATATCTTGAGCCAATGGCTAAATCGGCACCTTCCTCACTACACGCGGCGTATAAACGGTCTAAATCGTGCGGATCGTGCGAAAAATCGGCATCCATCTCAAATATAAAGTCATAATTTCTTTCCAATGCCCATTTAAAACCGTGAATGTAAGCCGTTCCCAGTCCTAATTTGCCTTTTCTCTGTTCCATAAATAGGCGTTCCGGGAACTCCTGCATCAACTTAGACACAATGGCTGCTGTCCCGTCCGGCGAATTATCTTCCACTATTAAAATATCGGAATTATTAATAGAAAAGACGGTGCGAATAATATTTTCGATATTCTCCTTTTCGTTATACGTGGGGATAATTACTAATTTTTTATCCATAACGGAATTATTTGTCAAGTATGATATAAACGGGCAAATGGTCGCTATAGCCACCCATATAAGTACCTGCAGCATAAGTTCTTAACGGATAACCTTCATAAGAACCGCTTTTCGTTATTAAGAAGTTTGCGCGGAAAATTTGCACGGAATTGTACCGATACCCCGATTGCGGGTGTAACAAACCGTATGAAACAATGATTTGATCAATCACGTTAGGTTCATCACGATAAACATAAGACCAAACACCATCCTGATATAATTTATGCATCGGATTGAACAACTGATTCACGCCGACATCTTTTATTTTTCCTTTTGCTCCCAAATACTGGGTTATGCTTTTTGCATTGGGGTTATCATTTAAGTCACCTAAAATGATAACTTTGGCAGCTGGATTGACCTGCATAATGGAATCGGAAATATGACGGGAAAGCTCGGCAGCAGCAATACGCATCGGCATGCTTCTTTTCTCCCCTCCCCTCTTTGATGGCCAGTGATTTAAGATAAGATGCAGTGTATCAGTACCATCTAAGATTCCCTTGACTAATAGCTGGTCACGAGTTCTGAAACTTGTGTCAGACGTAATTAACGGATAACCATAGGAATAAAGCACTTGGAATCTATCTTTTTGATAAATGAGCCCTACATCTACACCACGTCTGTCTGGTGAATCGTGATGAACGATGCCGTAATTGTAAGGTTTCAGTGAGGGCATATTGACTAAATCTCTGACTACTCTTTCGTTTTCGATTTCGGAAATTGCCAATAAAGTCGGACAACCTAAATCCTCCGCAATACGAGAGATAACGTATGACATATTGGTTAATTTATGTTGATAACGTTCCGGTGTCCATTGGTAATCGCCCTCCGGCAAAAATTGTTCGTCGTCTATTAAGGGGTCATTTTCCGTATCAAACAGATTCTCAAGGTTATAGAAACCTACAACAGCTTGTTTTTTCTCTTGTGCATAACTTGATGCAATGATACAAATAAGAATAAGTATGATTGACAGTGTTTTTTTAATCATAAAGAATCTCCTTTAAGTTAATTATTTAAAGCCTCGGCACCGCTAACAATTTCAATTAATTCGTTGGTGATAGAGGACTGACGTGCATTGTTGTATTTTAGTTTCAATTCCTTCAAGATTTCATTAGCGTTATCCGTCGCTTTGTGCATCGCAGTCATACGTGCTCCATGTTCTGATGCAATAGAATCTAATAAAGTCTTGTATAACTGTAATTTAAGAATTTTAGGAATGAGTTCACAAAGGATGGTATCTTTAGAAGGTTCAAAGATATAGTCATTCGTTTGCGTGCTCTCGGATTCGTTTTTGATGTTTTGAATGGGGAGAAAGTCTTCAGACACTAATTCCTGAGTTGCGGGATTGATAAATTTGTTATAAACGATTCTTACTGAATCTATTTTTTTATTTATAAAATCCTGCATCAGTTGTTCTCCCAAATCAGCGATTTCGTCAAAGGCAGAAGTATCCAACAGCGTTTCGTTGAACCAAGTAATTTCGTGATTTTTAATCAGTTGTTCCTTTGCTTTTTTCCCGATGCAATAAAGTTGAACGTTTCCGTTGGCGGCTTGTTGTGCATATTCGGTTTGCAAAATATGTTCAACTTTTTTGAAGACGTTAGTATTAAAGCTTCCACACAATCCGCGGTTGGAAGAGATGACAACGATGGCAATATTTGCCTCTTTTCTTTGTTGGAAAAGGGGCATATTTTCCATTTCATCGGCTGAACTTGACAAGTTTTTCAAGATTTCGTTCAGTTTATTGGAGTAAGGTCGGAGGTTAATGATAGCGGTTTGTGCGCGTCTTAGTTTGGCAGCCGACACCATTTTCATGGCTCCCGTTATTTTTTGGGTAGATTGAACGGAAGCGATTCTGATTCTGATTTCTTTCAGGTTAGCCATATAAATTACTTTTCGTACTTTTTAACCACTTCGCTACAAACTTGTTCCAATTCAGCCATAATCTTATCATCGATTTTTCCGCTTTTGAGTTCGGCTAACAGCGATTGTTTAGTTTCGCGCAAAGTGTTTAAGAATTCTGTTTCAAAGTTTTTAATTCTGCTGGTTGGTACTTTTTGGAGCAGAGCTTTTACGCCACAATAGATAATAGCAATTTGCTCTTCTACTTTTAAAGGAGCGTATTGCGGTTGTTTCAATATTTCCACGTTTCTTTCACCCTTATCCAAAACGCTTCTCGTCGCGGCATCCACGTCAGACCCGAATTTTGCAAATGATTCCAATTCGCGATATTGGGCTTGGTCTAACTTGAGAGTACCGGCAATTTTCTTCATGGATTTAATTTGTGCGTTACCGCCGACACGTGACACGGAGATGCCGACATTGATAGCGGGACGCACGCCGGAGTTAAACAATGAAGTTTCCAAGTAAATCTGACCGTCTGTAATGGAAATTACGTTTGTCGGAATATAGGCAGAAACGTCGCCGGCTTGGGTTTCGATGATAGGAAGTGCGGTGAGTGAGCCACCCCCTTTAACCATAGGTCTCAACACTTCGGGAAGGTCATTCATCTTTGCTGCAATTTCATCTGATTCGATAATTTTGGCAGCTCTTTCCAATAATCTTGAGTGGAGATAGAATACGTCGCCGGGATATGCTTCACGTCCGGGTGGGCGGCGGAGTAACAAGGAGACTTCGCGGTAAGCAACAGCTTGTTTGGACAAGTCATCGAAGATGATAAGAGCGGGTCTGCCTGAATCTCTAAAGTATTCGCCGATGGCTGCACCTGCGAAAGGAGCGTAGAATTGCATGGCAGCGGTATCGGAGGCGGTAGCATTGACAATGATAGTATAAGGCATGGCACCGTTTTCGGTCAACGTTTTAACGATTCCGGCAACGGAAGAGCCTTTTTGTCCGATGGCTACATATATACAATATACAGGGTGACCTTCTTCGTAGAATTTCTTTTGATTAATAATTGTATCAAGCGCGATGGCACTTTTTCCGGTTTGTCGGTCGCCGATGATTAATTCGCGTTGTCCACGTCCGATAGGAATCATGGCATCAATGGCTTTGATACCGGTTTGGAGGGGTTCTTTTACCGGTTGGCGGTAGATGATACCGGGGGCTTTCCGTTCGATAGGCATTTCGTAAAGCTCACCTTCGATTTTACCTTTGCCGTCGATAGGAACACCGAGTGTATTGATAACGCGACCGCACAGCCCCTCTCCTACTTTAATGGAGGCAATACGACCGGTACGTTTGCACATGTCGCCCTCATTTAATGTTTTGGAATCCCCTAACAATACAACGCCGACATTATCTTCTTCCAAGTTAAGGACAATACCCATAATATTTTCTTGTTTCTCGAATACGACTAATTCGCCGGATTGAGCATTTTGCAGACCATATACACGAGCAATGCCGTCGCCGACAACCAAGACGGTACCTGTTTCAGCTAATTCTGCCTTTGAATCATAGTTTTGTAACTGTTGGCGTAATATTGCAGTTACTTCCGAAGGTTTAATTTCTGCCATTTTATTTTTTTTTAGTTTTTACTTTTATTCAAAAATTCGTTTGATATAAATTTTGAGAGAATTCGGTTTTTAATTTATTGATTTTCCCTATGATACTTGCATCGAAGAAGAAGTCATCGACTTTTACCATGACACCCCCGATAATTTTTTCATCAATAAGTTCATTAAGAAGAATGGTTGATTTCGTTTGTTCTTCTAACATTGCTTTAATTTCGTTGAGCAAAGCGGGTTGTAGTTGGGTTGCAGTTGTGAGTGTAGCACTTTTGATATGATGATGATCATAGTAGCATTGAATAAAATTCTCAAAGATAGCCATAAGAGCCGGTTCGCGGCGTTTTTTGATGATTAATCTGAGAAATTTAGCGGTAATTTCTGATATTTTACCGTTGAACAGTTCTTCAAAAATTCGATATTTCTTATCTGCAACAATGATCGGACTTTCAATGACCACGTGCAGTTCTCTGTTTTCTTTAAAGACACTTTGAACGAAAAGAATATCTTGGTAAACGGATTCTTCCTGATTTTCTTCCAAAGCGAACAGGTGGAGGGCTTTTGCGTATCGACCGGATAATTTGGAGCTTTTCATTTACGTAAAAAATTGGAATTAGTTGATATTAACGTCTTTTACCCATTTAGCGACCAATGCTTCTTGTCTTGGTTTGTCGGATAATTCTTCGCCAAGTACTTTTT
>JALNYF010000116.1 GCA_023229985.1 Bacteroidales bacterium
TAGATGGACATGCGTAAATTGACATCTCCTACGCCCGCAATCTGAAGACCTACAGAATTTTCGCCCGGATCGAATACGCCATCTTTTCCGGTGCAATCATCTTTAAACTTAAGGACATAGTTTCCGCCCTCCAAAGAAAAAACATCTTTGGTTTTTCCTGTGTAAACAAGTTTTAAACTCATATAATAATATTAAATTGTGTTGTGCAAAGATAAGATTTTTTATTTTCTTCTCAATAGATGATTTTATTTTTTTTTACTATTTATCAACAATCGGCAATTTGTTTCTATGGTTGATATATTTTTTATAAAGAGTGTGTGAGTGTTGAAATTTTATCTATTTTTGCTGCTTCAAATTTGTATTATTTTCGATTATTTCATGGAAAAAATTGTAATTTTAGACTTTGGCTCGCAATACACCCAATTGATTGCGCGCCGCATACGTGAATTAGATACCTATTGTGAAATTCTGCCCTATAACAAATTTCCTGTCGATGATCCTGATGTGAAAGGAGTCATCCTCTCCGGCAGCCCCTTTTCGGTCAATCAGTCCGAAGCATTCAAACCCGACTTAACCGCCATTCGTGGGAATTTTCCGCTTTTGGGAATTTGCTATGGCGCACAATATCTTGCATGGCTTTCCGGTGGTACGGTTGGCAGCAGCCACACCCGCGAATATGGACGCGCCCGTCTTTCTTTTGTGAATACTGCCGACGAGCTGCTAACCGGTGTCCGTGATCATTCGGAAGTGTGGATGTCGCACGGTGACAGTATTTTGGAAGTTCCGGCACATTTCAAACCCATTGCAAGTACCGACGATGTGCGTATGGCGGCATATCGTATTGAAGGCGAACCTACGTGGGCAGTGCAATTTCACCCCGAAGTTTATCATTCCGAAGACGGAACACAAATATTATCCAATTTTGTCCTCCACATTTGCGGTTGCCAAGGCAATTGGACACCCGCTGCTTTCATAGATTCTACAGTTGCTGAGTTGCAAAATCTGCTGCAAAACGATCAAGTCGTGCTCGGACTTTCCGGTGGCGTGGATTCCACGGTTGCTGCCGTGTTACTCCATAAAGCCATCGGAAAAAATCTGCACTGTATTTTTGTCGATAACGGCTTGCTGCGCCTTAACGAATTTGATACTGTTTTGACAAATTACCAATCTTTGGGATTGAATGTGAAGGGAGTTGATGCGTCTGAGCGTTTTTACAAAGCCTTGGAAGGAGAAACCCATCCCGAAACCAAGCGCAAAATCATCGGCAAGTGTTTTATTGACGTATTTGAAGAAGAAGCAGGTAAGTTACAATATGTCAAGTGGTTGGCGCAAGGTACCATCTATCCTGACCGCATTGAATCACTCTCCATTACGGGAATGGTGATTAAATCGCATCACAATGTGGGTGGCTTGCCGGAGAAGATGAAGATGAAAGTGGTTGAGCCATTGCGACTTTTGTTTAAAGATGAGGTACGGCGGGTGGGGCGTGCGCTGGGAATTCCCGACAGGCTCATTCAGCGCCATCCGTTTCCCGGTCCGGGATTGGGTGTTCGAATCTTGGGAGACATTACGCGCGAAAAGGTGGAAATTTTGCAAAAAGCCGATGACTTGTTTATTGAGGCACTGCACCGCCACGGGCTCTACGACCAAATATGGCAGGCAGGGGTCATCTTATTGCCGATTCGCTCGGTGGGAGTCATGGGCGATGAGCGTACTTACGAAAATGCCGTTGCCCTGCGCGCCGTTTGTTCCACAGACGGAATGACCGCTGATTGGGCAAGCCTCCCCGACCATTTTTTGAGAGAGGTTTCTAACGAAATTATCAATAAAGTAAAAGGCATCAATCGTGTAGTCTATGACATTAGCTCCAAACCACCCGCCACTATCGAGTGGGAGTAAGAGATGGTATGTGCCATTCCATGTTGGCAACGTGTAAAAAGAAAGACAACAGACAGATACAACAGGGATAAATTAAAATATGAAAGGATTTAGCTTTTTGACAGGACAGTACAAATTTGATGGAATTTATTATGTTCTTTTCTTCCCCCCGCAAAAAGAAGAAAGAATCCGACTCACATTGCAGCACATTTGCAAACCCACACAAACCCACGCACAAACCAAAGTTTGCAAAAGAGCTGTTTTCTTGCCAACGCACCCGTGCTAATTTGTTACATTTGAGCTTTTAAAAATAGTGAACAGAAAATATTATGACAGATAATTTAGAATTAGAAAAAACCCTTTGGCAAGCAGCCGATAAACTCCGCAACAATATGGATGCGGCTGAATACAAACACGTAGTTTTGGGTTTGATTTTCTTAAAATATATCTCCGATGCTTTTGATGACTTATACGAACAATTGAAAGCTACGGAAAATGAAACAGGAGCCGACCCCGAAGATAAAGACGAATATACAGCCGAAAGAGTTTTCTATGTTCCACCACAAGCACGTTGGAAATGGCTGCAAGGAAGGGCAAAACTTCCAACAATTGGCAAAGACATTGACGATGCAATGGATGCCATAGAAAAAGACAATGCCTCACTTAAAGGAGTTTTACCAAAAGATTATGCACGACCAGCATTAGACAAACAGCGGTTAGGTGAATTGATTGACCTGATTGGTTCAATTACGTTGAGCAAAAACGGAAACGGCAAAGGCAAAGATGTTTTAGGATTTGTATTTGAATATTTTTTAGGTCAATTTGCTGATGCTGAAGGCAAAAAAGGAGGGCAATTTTACACACCGCAAACCATTGTTAAAATATTGGTTGATGTACTTGCTCCGGAACCCGAAAAACGTGTTTATGACGGATGTTGTGGTAGTGGCGGAATGTTTGTACAAAGCGAACGCTTTATCGAAATGCACGAACACCGCAAAGGAAAAATTTCCATTTTCGGACAAGAGAGCAACCCGACCACTTACAAATTGGCAAAAATGAATTTGGCAATCCGTGGGATTGATGCCAAAATAGAATTGGGCGACACCTTGATGAACGACAAATTTCCGGAACTCAAAGTTGACTATGTAATTGCCAATCCACCTTTTAACGTAAGCGATTACAACATAAATAAAGCTGAAACACACAAGTGGAAATACGGTATTCCGCCTACAGGAAACGCTAACTACGCATGGTTGCAACATTTTATCA